>JBEAQO010000190.1:0-13737 GCA_041163825.1 Actinomycetota bacterium
CGGGGTCCGGTCGGGTCGGGTCAGCCGGGGACGCGGCCGACGAGCACGGTGAGCGGCTCGCCGAACGGTGCGCGCCGGACGTCCTCGAGGCCCGCACCCTCCATCAGGTCCGCGAACCCGATCAGCGCACGGGCGCGCGAGCCCGTCTCGACGCGCATCATCAGGTCGAACAACGGACCGAAGTCTCCCGGGCCGGCGTCGCCGGCGAACTCGCTGACGACGACGTGGCCGCCGGGCTCGACGGCCTCGACGGCGTGGGCCAGCACCGCCGCGGCGTCGTCGTCGTCGAGGTCGTGGAGCAGGTGCGAGAGCAGCGCGGCGTCATGGCTCGCCGGCGCGACCCCGCAGGCAGCCTCGGCGACGGCGTCGGCGGTGACGACCGTGACCCCATCGAGACCGGCCAGCGCCTCGGTCGCCCAGTCGGTGACCGGGGCGAGGTCGACGAGCGTGACGGTGGAGCCCGACGCCGCGAGCAGCCGCGCGAACGAGCCGAGCCCGCCGCCGACGTCGAGCACCCGACGGTCCGGGGCGAGCTCGCGCAGGCGGTCGAGCGGCGCGCCGGTTCGGCGGGCCAGCACATCGAGCGCGTCGAGGAAGGCACGGCAGCGCGCCGGCTCGTCCCGCAGGCGATCGCGCCAGGGTGCGAGCAACGGGGCGTCCTCGCGCACGACGCGGTCGAGGTCGTTCCAGAGGCGCGCGAACGTCGCCTCCTTCTCGATGACCGCACCGAGGTCACCGTCGCGGCGGAGCGCCTCGGCGATGGGGCCGCGTCGCACGTAGCCGTCCTCGCGCCGACCGACCAGGCCGTGCGCGACGAGGACGTCGAGCAGCGGCGCGAGCGTCGCCGCTCCGGTGAGGCGGAGCTCGCCGGCGAGCGCGTCGACGTCGCGCGGGGTCACCGGGTCGAGCGCGTCGAAGACCCCGATGCGCGACGCGGCCGTGAGGACCGCCGCGCGCTGGTAGCCGGTGACGAGGTCGAGGAGCACGTGGACGTCGTCCATCGCGGGGTCGCGCGCCTCGCCGACGAGCAGCGGGTGCGGTCGGCTCGCCGGGCCCTGGGTCATCGTCCCCTCCGTCGCAGGTCGAGGTAGAAGCGGAGCCCGGCGGTGAGCGACCCGACCTCGTCGGTCAGGCGCGCGACGGGCCCGCGCCCGCGGCCCGCCGCACGGCCGAGGAGCGCCGCCGCCGCGCGCCGGCCGGAGACCCCGGAGAGCCCGCCGCCGGGGTGCGTGCCCGCACCCGCGAGGTGGAGCCAGGGCAGCGCGGTCGTCGAGCCGGCGACCCCCGGCGGACGCCAGCCGAGCAGCTGGTCGAGCGAGAGGTCGAGGTGGTTGGGGTTGCCGGTCGCCGAGCCCATGCGCTCCGCCCACGCCCGCGGGCCCGTGACGCGCGTGGTGACCGCCCCGCGGTCGAGCTCGATGCCGGTCGTCGCCCGGACCGTGGCGACCATGCGCGCGGCGGTCGCCTCCTCGAGCGCGGACGTCCAGCCCTCGCGCGGCTCGAGCGGCACGAACGCGGACACCCACACGACCGCACCACCCGCGGGCGCGGCCGACGGGTCGCTGACCGACGGCAGCCCGAGCATCACGGGCAGGTCGTCGGGCAGCCGCCCGGCGACGACGTCGGCGGTCGAGCGGCGCAGCGACGTCCGCTCGCGCTGGAGCAGCCAGATGGCGTCCGGGGCGCTGGCGATCGCGCCGAGGTCGGGGACGTGGTCGAGCGCGACGTCGAGCTTGCACTCCCCCACGTTGATCCGGCCCGACCCGACGCGCGCGGCGGCGCGCGCGAGCGCGGCCGGCGGGTCGGTGAGGAGCTCGACCGTCCGGCCGAGGTCGATCGACGAGACGACCGCGTCGACCTCGAGCACGAGCTCGCCGGCAGCGACGCGCGCACCCGCACCGTGCGCGGTGATGGCCGTGACCGGCCGGCCGGTGACGAGCCGGCCGCCGGCGGCCTCGAGCGCGGCGACGAGCGCGGTGACGAGCGCGACCGAGCCGCCGAGCGGCCGCGCGGCGGCGTGCGCGTGGGCGGAGGGCAGCAGGAGCGAGAACATGCCGGTGCCCTGCAACCACGGCGGCATCTGCGCGAGCCCCCCGTACATCGCGACCGCGGCGACGAGGTCCGGGTCGGTCAGCCGCTCGCGCAGCACCACCTCCGAGGACGACATCAGGAGCCGGAAGAGCTCGTCGCCACCGGGCAGCCGTGCGAGCACCCCACCGAGCTCCGCGAGCGTCGGCGGCGCGGAGAAGCGATCGATGAGGCCGAAGAGGCTGTCGGCCAGGGACACGAGCTCGCGGTAGGCCGGACCGTCCGCCCCGAGCCCGGCGGCGGCCGCATCGGCGTCGACCGGGAAGACGAAGCGGCGCTCGCCGACGACGGTGCCGGCGATGGTGTCGCGCGTGGTGAACTCGAGCCC
Organism: Actinomycetota bacterium; assembly: GCA_041163825.1. GTDB lineage: Bacteria > Actinomycetota > Nitriliruptoria > Nitriliruptorales > Nitriliruptoraceae > JBEAQO01. The sequence goes on from JBEAQO010000190.1 coordinate 2,417, forward strand.
GTGGCGGTCGAGGCCGAGTGCCAGCGCGAGGTCGAGGATGCCGCCGTGCTCGAGCGCACCGCGCTCGAGGCGGTGCCCGCTCGGCAGCGTCTCGGTCCAGATGCACCCGCCCGGTGCCTCGTTCGCCTCGAGGACGGTGACCTCGACGCCCGCGCGGGCGAGGTCGACGGCGGCGACGAGCCCGTTGTGCCCGGCGCCGATGACCGCGACGCGGCGGGGTGCGGCGCTCACAGGGCGGAGAACCCGCGCGCGGCGAGCCCCGAGGCGCGGGCGAGGTCGCGGGCCAGCGGCCGGCAGCGCGCGACCTGCTCGGCCTCGTCGACGGTGGTCACGTGCCCCTCCGCGAGCACGTGGCGACCGTCGACCCAGACGTCGCGCACGGAGCGCGGCGAGGTGGCGTAGACGAGCTGCTGGACCGGGTCGTGCAGGTTCGCGACCTCGACGGTGCCCTCGACGAGCACCACGTCGGCGCGCTTGCCGACCTCGAGGCTGCCGATGCGCTCGTCGAGCCCGAGCGCGCGAGCCCCCTCGATGGTCGCCATCGCGAGCACGTCGTCGCCGGAGATCGCGGCCGGGTCGAGCCGGTCGACCTTCTGCAGCAGTGCCGCGGTCTTGACCGCCTGGAGCATGTCCTGCCCGTCGTTGGACGCGGCGCCGTCCGTGCCGATGCCGACCGCGAGCCCCGCGGCGCGCAGGCGCGGCACCGGACAGACCCCGGAGCCGAGGATCATGTTCGCGACCGGGTTGTGGGCGACGCCGGTGCCGGCCTCGGCGAGCAGGGCGACGTCGGGCTCGGTGACCCAGATGACGTGCGCGGCGATCAGCGGCAGCTCGAGGAGCCCGAGCGCGGCGGCCTGCTCGGCGGGCCGTCGGCCCCAGCGCAGGCGGGAGTGGACGACCTCCTCGCGCACCTCGGCGAGGTGCGTGTGCACGCCCCAGCCGTTCGCGCGGGCGGTCGCCACGCTCGCCTCGAGCAGCGCGTCGGTCTGGCCGAGGAGCGTGCCGATGCCGAGCCGGAACCCGATGGTGGTGCTGGCCGCCGTGCGCTCCGCGAGCGCGCGGTGCTCCTCGAGCAGGACCTCGAGCCCGGCGGAGGCCATCGCCGGCACGCCCTCGACGGCGTCCTCGGGACCCCAGGCGACCACGCCGCGCAGGCCCACCCGCTCGAGACCGTCGACCACACCGAGGCTCACGCCCGCACCGGGGTTCGCGTGCACGAAGAGGTCGTTGACGCAGGTCACGCCCGCGTGGAGCAGTTCGATGCCCTTGAGCACCGCGCCCTCGCGGGCGTGCTCGTCGGTGAGCACCGCACCGACCGGGGTGACGATGCGCTCGCCCCACTCGAACAGCGAGAGCTCCGACCCCATGCCGGTCGCGAGCGCCTCCGAGAGGTGGGTGTGGGTGTTCACGAGCCCGGGCAGGACGATGCCGGAGCCGTCGCCGACCTCGCGGACGCCCGGCGCGCCGCGCCGGACCTCGTCGGCCGGTCCGACGGCGACGATCGCACCGTCACGCAGGTGCACCGCGCCGTCCCGCACGCGGCCGTCGGGGCCGCACGTCAGGACCCAGGCCCCGCGCACGACGACCTCGTCGCGGGGTGGCGGCACGGTGCCGTCGGTCACGCCTCGCCCTCCATCAGGACCGCACGCAGGGCACCGATGAAGGTGTCGATCTCGCTCGCCGTGATCACGAGCGGCGGGGCGACGCGGACGGTGCCGGCGGAGTTGAGCATCGAGCCGACGAGGATGCCGCGCGCCTCGAGCGCCTTGACGAGCGGCTGGCCGGTCTCGGCCGGCGCGACGTCGAAGGCGACCCAGAGCCCCTTGCCGCGCACCGCGGTGATCCGGTCCGGGAACTGCCCGGCGACCGAGCCGAGGCGCTCCATCAGGTAGTCCCCGAGCCTCGCCGACTCTTCGACCAGGCCCTCGCGCTCGATGACGTCGAAGGCGGCGATGGCGGCCGCGCAGGCGACCGGGTTGCCGCCGAAGGTCGTCAGGTGCGAGAGCGGCGGGTCGAGGAACGTCGCGAAGAGGTCCTCGCGCGAGAGGATCGCACCGAGCGGCAGCCCCCCGCCGAGGGACTTGGCGAGCGTGACGATGTCCGGCACGACGTCCCAGTGCTGGAACGAGTACCACCGGCCGGAGCGGCCCATCGCGCCCTGGACCTCGTCGCAGATCAGGAGCACCCCGCGCTCGTCGCACAGCCGGCGGAGCCCCGGCAGGAAGTCGTCCGAGGGCACCCGCACGCCCGCCTCGCCCTGGATCGGCTCGACGATGACGGCGGCGATGGTGTCGTCGATGGCGGCGTCGGCCGCGGCGAGGTCGTCGAAGGGCACGAAGCGCACGCCCGGGACGAGCGGCTCGAAGGGCTTGCGCCACTCCTCCTTCCACGACACCGAGAGCGCGCCGAAGGTGCGACCGTGGAAGGCACGCTCGAAGGCGACGAAGCCGGGCCGCCCGGTGGCCTTGCGCGCGAGCTTGAGCGCACCCTCGTTGGCCTCGGTGCCGGTGCTCGTCAGGAAGGCGACGTCGAGTCCCTCGGGGGCGACCCGAGCCAGGCGCTCGACGATCTCGACCTGCTCGGGCACGACGTAGCGGCCGTAGACGTTGACGTGCGCGTAGCGGGCGACCTGGCGCTGGACGGCCTCGACGACCGCCGGATGGCAGTGGCCGACGTTGGCGACCGCGATGCCCGAGGTCATGTCGAGCATCACGCGCCCGTCGGCCATGCGGATGGTGCAGCCGGCGGCCTGGTCGACGACGAGCTCCTTGCGGCCCGGCACGGTCTGGGCGAGGTGCTCGGAGAAGCGGTCGCGGTAGTCGTCGACCTCCTCGGGCGCCATCTGCGGGGCGGGTTCGAGCGGGCGGAGCACCATCGGTCCCTCGTTTCGGTCGGGGTCGGTCGGGGTCGGTCGGGGTCGGTCAGGCGGGGTCGCCGAAGGTCGCGGTGAACCAGCGGGCGGCCCGCGCGGCCTCGGGGGCCGTGTGCCGCATCCGGTGGTCCCAGGTCGCGTCGTCGACCGGGTCGGGGTCGGCGCCGAGCGCGCGGGCGGCCAGCACGACGCGGGCGCGCTCCTCGAGGAACCACAGCGCGACCGCGGCCGAGACGAGGTCGGGGCCGACCGCGAGCGCCCCGTTCGCGCGCAGCAGCACCGCCGTGTCGGCCCCGAGGGTCGCGGCGACCGCGTCCCCGGCCTCGGTGGTCGTGATGAGGTCGACGTCGGGATGCACGCGCACGCGCCGGCCCGACATCGCGCCGAGCCCGTGCGCGAGCGGCAGCTCGTCGAGCCGCGTGCCGAGGACGACCGCGGCCGGGGGGTGCGCGCGGCAGACGGCCCGGATGTCGGGCCGTGCGCGGTGGAGCGCGAGGTGCATCGGCGCCTCGAGCGGCACGACGTCGGACGGGCCATCGAGCACCCGCCCGGAGGCGTCGAGGACGACGGTGTCCTCGGCGGTCGCGGCCGCGAGCGGCCGCACCGTCGTCAGCACGATGCCCTCACCGTGGCGTGCGGAGACGTGCCCGAACGCCTGCAGGAGCCCGGCGCGCACGAGCATGCGCGCGGTCGCGGCGACCTCGGCGCGCAGCGCGGCGATGTCGGGGGCCTCGCCCGTGCGCACATCAGGCACCGGGGTCCCCCTCGACGCGACCGCCGAAGAGCCCGCGGATGGCGAGGAAGCGCGTCCGGGTCAGCTCCTCCATCGTGTACCCGAGCCCCTCGCGCCCGGCACCCGCGAGGCCGACGCCGCCGAAGGGCACGATCGGCGGGCGGTAGTTGTTGGTGCCGTTGATGACGACCCCGCCGACGGCGAGGCGGCGCCCGACCGCGACGGCGCGCGGCAGGTCCGGGCAGAACACCGCCGCGGTCAATCCGAGCGCGGACGCGTTGGTCACCGCGATGGCCTCGGCGTCGTCGCGCACCGGCACCACGGTGAACACCGGCCCGAAGATCTCGTCGTCGACCGCGACGTCGGCCGAGGTCGGCACCGTCGCGAGGAGCGTCGGGGGCAGCCACGCGCCGTCGGCGCTCCCCCCGGTGACGAGCCTCGCGCCCTGCGACCTCGCGTGGGCGACCTGCTCGGCGACGCGGGCCGCGGCGCGCTCGTCGATGAGGTGGCTCATGCGCGAGGACTCCTCGCGCGGGTCGCCGACGACGACGGTGGCGAGCGCCGCCTCGAGCCGCTCGACGAGCGCGTCGGCGGCCGCGCCGACGGCGACCAGACGCTTCGTGGCGGCGCAGGCCTGCCCGTTCATCAGCAGCCGGCCGCGGAGCGTCTCCTCGACGACGTGGTCGAGGTCGGCACCGGGCAGCACGATCGAGGCGCCGTTGCCGCCGAGCTCGAGGTGGAGCGGCCGCAGGGTGCGTGCGGTCGCCTCGGCGACCGCGACCCCCGCCCCGACGCTGCCCGTGAGCGAGACCGCGTCGACGCCCGGCGCGGCGCACAGCGCGGCGGAGAGCGGCGTGCCGCCGGGCACGACCTGCAGGACGTCCTCGGGCAGCCCCGCCTCGACGAGCAGCCGCACCGCCTCGATGGTCGCGAGCGGGTTCTGCGGCGGCGGCTTGACGATGGCGACGTTGCCGGCGGCGAGCGCCGCCCCGGCCTTCTCGATGGTGAGCTCGACCGGGAAGTTGAAGGGGATGACGCATACGACCACGCCGAGCGGCACGCGCTCCACGAGCGTCAGGTCGACCTCGCCGCCCGGCAGCGCCCCGGTCGGGGCGACGTCGCTCGTCGCGAGCCGGGCGAGCTCGGCGGTCGCGCGCAGGAGCGACGCCGCGCCGTGCACCTCCTTGCGGGCCTGCAGGACGACCTTGCCGGACTCGGCGGCGTGCGCGAGGCCGAGCCGGTCGGCGGCCGCCGCGAGCGCGTCCGCGCCGGAGGTGAGCAGCCGCGCACGCTCGTGGGGCGGGGTCGCCGCCCAGCCCGGCAGCGCCCGGCGGGCCCGCGCGACGACGTCGGGCACGACCTCGGGACCGAGCTCGTCGACCTCGCCGAGCAGCGCCCCGTCCGAGATCGCGTGCAGCTGGCGGACCGTCATCGTCGGGCTCCCGGGGTGCGGTGGCGGAGGACGGGGCTCATCGTGCCGCACCCGGGGCCCCGTCCGCTGCCCCACCGAGCCCGGCGGCGACCTCGTCGAGCCGGGCCGTGAGGTGCCCGAGGAGCTCGGGCAGCCCGAGCGGCGTCTCGTTGCCGTCCCCGGCGAGCCAGGCGGCCTCGAGCGCCGCGGGGTCGCCACCGCGTCCCTCGGCGCGCAGCCGCGCGTCGAGCGCGGTCCGTGCGCGGTCGGACTCGGCCGGAGTGGGACGCACGTCCACCCGGCCGGGCAGCGCGTCGTTCACGCCGGTGAGCGCGAGTTCGCCGTCGGGACCGGTGCAGGAGGTCGGCTCGCCCTCGGCGACCCGCTGGGCGCGGTCCATGAGGAACGAGCGGTGGGTCAGCAGCGACGAGGCCCAGCCGATCACCCGGTCGTGGTGGGGTGCGAGGCGGGTGAGCGCGGCGACCATCACGCCGACGAGCCGCTCGTGCGCGAGCGCGTAGGCCGCGTGCTCGTTCGGCCCCCACGCCCACCGTCCGTCGGCGAGCTCGATCGCGGTCGAGTCGGCCCGCTCCGGCGAGACCGAGGTGCCGCGCGACTCGAAGAGCCCCGGGTCGTCGTAGGCGGTCGCCGGGCTGACCCCGCCGGGCCAGGCGTAGACGTGCTCGTAGGGCACGAGCGCGAGCGGCTCGGAGATGACGAGGCGGTCGAGCACGACGCCGTCGCGCACGAGCGGCACCGGTGCGAGCACGCGCGGGTCCTCATCGGCATCGAGCACGGCGAGGAGCTCGGGCGGGACCTCCCCCGGCCGGGCCGGCTCCCAGCCGGCGGCGAGCAGCGCCGCGTTGATCGCGCGGTGCTCGCGGCTGGTCGGGTAGGGCTTGGGCTTGCAGCACGGCAGGAGGAGCGCGATGCGGGCGCGCGCTCCGGGCACGGCCGCCGGTTCCCAGTCCTCGGTGACGAAGCGGTGCCACGCGACGACGCGCGGGTGCGCGAGCGCGTCGACGTTGTCCTGCGGCGAGTAGCAGCACAGCGTCGGGTCCAGCTCGAAGGGTGGCGCGATGCCCGCCGCCGAGGCGACCATCCGTGCGGCGCGGTCGATCATCCCTGCCTCCTGTGCACGACTCGGCCCGGGCCGTGCGCGGTGTCGCGGCTCATTCGAGGTGGCTCGTGCCCAGCGCACGCGGCGTGGTGTCGTTGCGCGCGACGAACGCGTAGACCACGAGCGTGAGCACGTAGGGCAGCATCAGGGCGACCTGGTAGGGCAGGGCCTCGCTGCCGGAGGTCTGGATGCGCAGCGCGAACGCGTCCGCCGCGCCGAAGAACACCGCCATCAGCAGCACGCCGTAGGGGTGCCAGCGCGAGGCGATGACGAGGGCGAGCACGATGAAGCCGCGGCCGGCGGTCATGCCCTCGACGAACGTGCCGACCTGTCCGAGCGCGATGGCGGTGCCCGCGAGCCCCGCGCAGGCCGCGCAGAACAGCAGGGCGGTCCAGCGCACGCGGGCGACGGGGATCCCGACCGCCTCGAGCGCACGCGGCTCGTCGCCCGCGGCCCGCCAGCGCAGGCCCCACGTGGTCCGGTCGAGCAGGAACCAGGCGACGACCGCGATCACGAGTCCGAGGTAGAGCACGGCGCCCTGGGAGAGCAGGACCGGCCCGATGACCGGCAGCTCGGAGAGCGGCCCGAGGGAGAGGCTGCCGAGCCGCGCCACCTGCACATCGCGATCGACCCCGAAGAGGATGCGGGCGAGGAACGAGGTGATGCCGAGCACGGTGATGTTGAGCGCGACGCCGCTGACGACCTGGTCCCCGCCGAACCGGATCGCGACGAGCCCGTGCGGCAGGACGACGATGACGGCCGCCGCGATGCCCCACAGCAGGCCGATCCACGCGCTCCCGGTGAACGAGGCGCCGACGACGCTCCCGAACGCTCCGGCGAGCATCATGCCCTCGAGGCCGATGTTGAGGATGCCGGCCCGCTCGGAGACCACCTCGCCGACCCCGGCGACCATCAGCGGCACCGCCATGCGCACGGCACCGGCGAGGAACGTCGTGGAGAGCACCAGGTCGAGGAGCTCGCTCATGCCCGACCCTCCTCGCCCGTCGCGTCCGTCGCGTCCGGCCGACGCGGCGAGAAGCGGGAGAGGCGCTCGACCAGCAGGCGGGTGACGATCGGTGAGCGCACGAGGATGAGCGAGATGATGACGATGCCCTGGACGACGAGCGAGATCGCGACGGGCACCTGTGCGGCGCGCTCCATCGAGGCCGCGCCGGCACGCAGGGCCCCGAAGGCCAGCGCCGCCGCGATGCAGCCGTAGGGGTTGGCGTTGCCGACGAGCGCGACGGCGATCGCGGTGAACCCGTAGGACGGGGAGAAGAAGTCGCTCAGGCGCAGCTGTGCACCGATGAGCTCGACGGCGCCGGCGAGGCCCGCGAGCGCGCCGCTGGCCGCGAGCGCCTGGAACTGGCGCCGTCGGACCGGGACCCCCGCGAACGTCGCCGCCGAGCGGCTGGTCCCGACGAGCCGCAGTTCCATGCCGTGGCGGGTGCGTCCGATGACCAGCGCGACGGCGATCGCCGCGACGAGCCCGACGAGGAGCCCGACCGGCACCTGCACCGGGCCGAGCGGCAGGGCGCCGAGGCGCACGGCCTCGTCGACCTGCACGGTCCACGGGTACCCGCTGCTGTCGGGGTCCTTCAGCGGTCCGTTGACCGCGTAGCTCACGCCCCAGAAGGCGATGAAGTTGAGCAGGATGGTGGTGATGACCTCGTCCATCCGCAGCCACGCCCGCATCGCGCCGGCCGCGCCGCCCCAGAGCGCCCCACCGAGCATCCCGGCGGCGAGCGCCGCGAGCGGGCCGAGTCCCGGCACGGCGAGCGCGACGATGACCGCGACGAGCGCCCCGGCGTAGATCTGGCCCTCACCGCCGATGTTGAACAGGCCGGCGCGCAGCCCGTACGACACCCCGAGCCCGGCGATGAGGATCGGGACGGCCTGGCGCAGGGTCTCGCGCAGCGCGCCCGGACTGCCGAACGCTCCGGTGAGGATGGCCCTGACGGCGGGTCCCACCTCGAGGCCGGTGACGGCGATGAACACGATGCCGCCGAGCAGTCCGAGGGCGACGGCGAGCAGGTTGACGAGCAGCGCGGTGCCGATGCGGCGCGAACCTCCGCGCCGGCGCGGCACCCCGACCGTCGTCGCGCTCGACGCGTCGCTCATCCGTGCACCGATCCGCCCATCAGCAGGGCGAGGCGGTCGGGGTCGTGGTCGGCACGGTCGAAGCCGCCGACGATGCGCCCGCCCGACATCACGAGCACGCGGTCGGCGAGCAGCAGGATCTCCTCGAGGTCGAACGAGACGAACAGGACCGCACCGCCGCGGTCGCGGACGGCGACGAGCTGCTCATGGACGAAGGCAGCGGCCTGGATGTCGAGCCCTCGGGTCGGGTTCATCGCGACGACCAGGGCCGCGTCGTCGGAGAGCTCCCGGGCGACCACGACCTTCTGCTGGTTGCCGCCCGAGAGCTCCCGGGCCTGCTGGTCGACGCTCGAGGCGCGCACCCCGAAGCGCCCGAGCAGCCCGCCGGCGCCCTCACGGGCGCGACGGTCGTCGATGAGTCCGAGCCGCGTCAGGCGTCGGAGCTCGATGCGGCCGAGGTGGACGTTCTCCCACAGGGTCATCCCGAGCGCGAGCCCATGACGATGCCGGTCCTCCGGGACGCGCGCCATCTCCGCGCGCAGCCGTCGGTCGGGCGTTCCGCCGACGACGGCGCGTCCGTGCAGCAGGACGGTGCCGCGGTCGAGGGGCCGCAGCCCCATCAGCGCCTCGATGAGCGGGCGCTGTCCGTTGCCGTCGACGCCCGCGATCCCCACGATCTCGTGGCGCCGGACCGCGAGGTCGACGCCCTCCAGCCGCTCCTCGCCCTCGAGCCCGAGCCCGGTCGCCTCGAGGACGACGTCGCCGGGCGGCGTGCTCGAGCGTTCGCTGATGCGCTCGACGGGCCGGCCGACCATGAGGCGTGCGAGTTCGCGCTCGTCGGTGTCGGCGACCGCGAGGTCAGCGACCTTGCGGCCCTGCCGCATCACGACGACGCGGTCCGCGATGGCCAGCACCTCCGAGAGGCGGTGCGTGATCAGGACGATGCCACGACCCTGCGCGCGCAGACGGCGCAGGGAGTCGAACAGCAGCTCGGTCTCGCTCGGGGTGAGGTTGGCCGTGATCTCGTCGAGGAACAGCAGGTCGACGTCCGCGACGAGGACCCGAAGGAGGCTCAGCCACTGGCGCTGTCCGACCGTGAGCCGTTCGACGGGCACGTCGACGTCGACGTCGAGACCGAACTCGCTCGCGAGCTCGGCGAGTCGGGCGCGGCTGGCCTCGAGGTCGAGCAGGCGACCGGTGAGGTTGCGGCTCAGCTCGAGGTTCTCGGCCCCGGTCATCGTCGGGACCATCAGGTCGTGCTGCGGGACGAGCCCGATCCCCAGCGCCAGCGCGTCGCGGGGCGAACCGATCCGGACCTCCTCGCCGCGCCAGCGCAGGCGGCCCGCATCGGGTCGGGCGAGGCCGTAGACGAGCTTGACGAGGGTCGACTTGCCCGCGCCGTTCTCCCCGAGCAGCGCCACGACCTCGCCCTCGCCGACGACGAGGTCGACGGCATCGTTGGCGACGAGGCCCCCGTAGCGCTTGGTCAGGCCTTCGACGTCGAGCAGCACGGTCGCTCCGATCGCCGAGCACTCCCCTGCCGGCGTCCCGGGGGCGCGGTGGTCGCACCGCGCCCCCGGGTGACCGGTCCCTCCACGTGCTGCCGGATCCTGGAGCTCAGGAACCCGGGTTGTACGCGACCTCGAGCTCGCCCGAGACGATCCGGGCCGAGACGTCGTCGACCGCGGCCTGGACGTCGGCAGCGTTCGGGACGATCGAGGCGATCGCCGTGAGCCCCGTCACCGGGGTGTCGAGGCCGTAGAAGGTCGTCTCACCGCTCCGCTCGCCGGCGGCGATGCGGGTGACGGCGTCGACGATCATCGCGGTCTGGTCGACGATCTGGGAGGCCATGACCGCGTCGGGGGCGACGTCGGCCTGGTCCTTGCCCCAACCGATGACGAAGATGCCCTCGTCGGAGGCGGCCTGGATGACGCCCAGCCCGGCGTTGTCGGCGATGTGGTAGAGCACGTCCCGACCGTCCTGGATCATCGCGAGCGCACCCTCCTTGCCGCGCTCGACGTCCTTCTGGTCGCCGAGGTAGACGATGGCGACGTCGACGTCCGGACGGGCCGCGAGCGCGCCCTCACGGAACGCGTTCATCTGGGCGACGATGGCCGGGAACTCCATGCCGGCGATGCCGCCGATGCGGCCGGACTCCGACGCGATCGCGGCGGCGACCCCGGTGATGTAGGCCGAGTGCCAGGACTGCGGCATGAGGCCCTGCGCGTTGTCGCCCTCGACCGCGGGGTTGTTGGTCGCGAGGAACATCACGTCGGGGAACTCCGGCGCGACGGCCTGGGCGATCTCCCCGAACTGGAAGCCCTGCCCGATGACCACGTCGAAGCCCTGCGAGGCGTAGTCACGGAAGGCGGTCTCGAAGTCGGGGACCGGGGTGTTCTCCGAGAAGGCGGTCTCCGCGCCGAGCTCGGACTCGAGCACGGCGAGCGCCTCGTAGGCGGACTGGTTGAAGCCGCGGTCGTTGATCGGACCGGGCAGCACGAGCGCCACGCGGATGGAGGGTTCGGCGGGCGCCTCGTCGGCGGGCGCCGGCTCCTCGGCCGGTGCGGTGTCGGCCGCGGGCTCCTCCGCGGTGCCGCCACAGGCCGCGAGGACCAGGGCGAGCGCGAGGACCGCGGACGTGCGAACGACGCCGCGTCGCGCGGAACGTGCGGGACTTCGACGAACCATCGGTGCTTCCTCTCCCTCTCGCCACGGTCGGGTGAGCGCGCGGCGATCGCGGTCCGGGACTCCCGCCCGGAACCTGTCCTCTGTCAGGAACAGGCGACACGAGCCTAGTCCTGCACCGTGCGCTGTCAACGCGCGAGCACCCTGCCCGAGGGACGCGCCGGAGCGCCGGGCACGGCCGCCCCGCCGGGTCCCCTCGCACGGCCCTCCTGCCGCGCCCCCTCGGGCGAGCCCCCGGCCGAACCTCAGTCGGCCGGGAGCACCCGGAGCTGCATCGAGGTCGGGTCGAAGTCGTTGCAGGGGGTGAGGTCCTGGGGGCAGGCCGAGAGCAGGACGACGAGGTCCATCTCGGCCCGGAGCGCGATGCGCGAGCCGGCAGGGTGGGCCGCCGGATCGGTCA
>JBEAQO010000191.1:0-2978 GCA_041163825.1 Actinomycetota bacterium
ACGAGCGGCTCGGCGTGCTCGGGGGCGGCCGCCGCGAGGTACGACGGCCGTCGTCCCTTGCGCGTGTCGGCCTGGAGCGTGAACTGGCTGACGACGAGCACCTCGCCTCCGGCGTCGAGGCAGCTCACGTTCATCACGCCGGCATCGTCGGGGAACACGCGGAGGTTCGCGACCTTGTCGGCGAGCGCGACGGCGATGTCCACGTCGTCGTCGTGCGTCACCCCGACCAGGACCACGAGCCCCGGGCCGATGCGCCCGACCTCGAGCGCCGCGTCCGGGCCCTCACCGTCCGCGCGCGAGGTGACCCAGCCCTCGCGGACCCGCTGCACCAGTGCGCGCATGGTCGTCGCCCTCCGCTCCCGGACCGCGCTCGAGCGTACGGAGGGCGCGTCGACCACCGGGGCTACGCTCGGCCGCATGCCAACGGTCCCGCTCCGGACGGTCCGGTCGGCCGGCGGCGTGGTCTGTGACGACCGCGACGACGGACGCCGATGGGTCCTGCTCATCGTCCACCGCAACCTCGCGGGCCATCCGAGATGGACGCTGCCCAAGGGCGGCATCGAGGACGGGGAGACGAGCGAGCAGGCGGCACTTCGCGAGGTGCGGGAGGAGACCGGCCACGGCGCGCGCATCGTCGCTCCACTCACCACCATCGACTACCGCTTCCTGTGGCGCCCGGAGGGCGTTCGCTACCACAAGTACGTCGACTGGTTCCTCATGCGCTGGGACCGCCGACCACCCGGCCCCTCCGACGGTGAGGTCGAGCACATCGAGTGGGTCCCGCTCGACCGTGCCCTGCTGCGCCTCGAGCACCACAACTAGCGCGAGCTCGTCCGTTCCACCGTCGAGCTCGCGGTCGACGGTCCCGGCCGGTGACGACCCCGACACGGGCGCTCGCCGTCGTGGTCTGGCTCGCGATCGCGATGGTCGGGGTCGCGACCCCACCCCCCGCCTCCGCGGTCGCCGGCCAGGACGATGCGCTCGCTGCGGTGGCCGACGACGGACCGGTCCGACTCCACGTGCGGCGCATCCCGCTGCGCGTCGGCCCCGCCGTCGGCGTCGACACCATCCGCATGCGCATCGTGCTCGAGCACGTCGGCGATGTCCCGCTCGGTCCCACCGAGCTCACCATCGCGCTGCATCCGGCCGTCGACGGTCGTGCGGCGCTCCTCACCGCGCTCGTCGACGGTCCGGCCACGCGGGCCATCCGCCTGCGCCGCGCGCCCGTGCGAGCGCTCGCCCCGGGCGACCTCGTCTCGGTCGAGCTCGAGCTCCCGCTCGGAGGCCTCGGACTCGCGGGCGAGGATGCCGAGGGGGACGGTTCGAGCGTGCACCCGGTCACCCTGCGCCTCTCCGACGGTCGGGAGGAGCTCGCACGCCTCGACAGCGCGATCGTGCGGCTGACGGGTCAACCCGCCGCGCCCCTGCTCGCGAGCGTCGTCGTGCCCTTCAGCGACGCTCCGTGGCGGACGGTCGGTGACGCCTACCCCGTCGGCGTCGCTGGCCCCGTGCTCCCCGGCGGGCGGCTCGAAGCCGTCCTGGTCGGGCTCGAGCAGCGCCCGAGCGCGCGCATCGTGCTCGCGCCCGCGGCGCACCTGCTCGAGGACCTCGCCGACCGCGCCGACGGCTTCCCGCTCCGAGAGGACGACGGGTCGATCAGTGCCGTACCCGGGGACGACGGCGCGGCGCTCGCCGCCGCCGCGACCATCGACCGGCTCCGTCAGCTCGTCGCGGCACTGCCGCTCGACCCGATCGCCGGCCCCTACGCGGACGCCGACCTCGCGGCGATCGTTCGCACGACCGGCGAACTCGTTCCGCTCGCGGAGGCCGCAGCGGCGAGGGGTCCGGAGCGCGTGCAGCGCGTGCTCGGACGCACGGCCGGAGCGACCGCGGCGCTGCACGCGCCCTTCGACCCCCTCCTGCTCGACCTCGTCGCCGGTGACGTCGTCATCGTGCCCGGCGCGGCGGTCGACGACACCGACGCAGAGGCGGCGAGGACCGGCGCCGCGCTGCGCAGCGCGCGGACACCGGGGGGCAGGGCGGTCGCGGTGCTCGTCGCGGACGATGACCTGACCCGTCTGCTCGAGGAGCGGCGACCCCCCGGCGGACCGATGCACGTCGCGCACCTCGTCGCGACCCTGACCGCAGCGACCCATCTCGAGGACCCGGCGACCGCCGGTCGCACCCTCGTCGTCCTGGCGCCACGCGCATGGGCGCCGACCCCCACGCTCGTCGCGGAGCTCATCGCTCGGCTCGATGAGGCACCCTGGCTCCAGCTCGACGCTCCCGCGACGCTCGCTCGCATCGGCCGCAGCACGGATGCGGACGTTCGCCTCGTGGGTCCCGAGGCCGCACCGCTGCCCGCCGACCTCGGGACCGGCATCATCGCCGCGCGCTTGGAGCTCGAGGCGCTCGAGCGCGCGCTCCCGTCCTCCGCGGTCACGACCGCGGACGGGCGGACCCGGACGGTCGCCGGGATGCGCGACGAGCTCGTCCTGGCGACCAGCGGCTGGTGGAGCGACGCGGCGCGCTCACCGGCGCAGGCCCTCGTCGATGACGTGCTCACGACGAGCGCGCTCGGCTTCTCGGGCGTCGAGCTCGGGCTCGGGGACGTGACGCTGACGGCCCGGGACGGTCTCGTGCCCGTGACCCTCACGCGCACGCGCGACTCGGCCATCGACGTCGTGGTCGAGCTCGCCGGACCCGCCGCCCTGACCTGGCCGAGCGGCCCGACGAGCGGCGTCCTGCGGCTCGAACCCGGCGTCGAGACGACCGTGGCCATCCCGACCACCACGCGCTCGACGGGCGTGTTCGCCGTCCGGGTCCGCGTGAGCGATCCGGAGCGGACGCGCGAGGTCGCCAGCGGCACGCTCTCGGTCCGCTCGACGGCGGTCTCGGGTCCGGCGCTCGTCGTCATCGCCGGGCTCGTCGTCGCCCTGCTCGGCGGCTCGGCCGCCCGGGCAGCACGGCGACGCACG
>JBEAQO010000192.1:0-4207 GCA_041163825.1 Actinomycetota bacterium
TGGTCGGTGGTGGTGGGCTTGCCGGTGCGGTCGGGATCGCCAACCCCCCGAGGAGGTCGTCGCGGAGCTGGAACGCACGACCGAGGGGGTCACCAGCACGGCGGAGCGCCTCGGCGAGACCGTCCGATGCACCGGCAAGCAGCGCCCCGATCTCGAGCGGCCGGGCGACGGTGTACCGACCCGACTTGAGGGTGGCGATGGTCAGGGCCCGCATCGACGCGATGCCCGGACCGGCGGCCGCCTCGACGTCGAGCACCTGCCCGGCCATGACCTCGATCCGAAGGTCCGTGAAGCGCTCCCACGCCCGATCGAGCACGGGCGCAGCGACCCGTGCCGTCCGGAACCGATCGTCGGCGGCGACGAGCGCGAGGTCGCCGACGAGGATGGCGACCGCACGCCCGTACGCGTCGCTGTCACCGACCCGGCCACGCTCGGCGCGGTGCCGTCCCGCGAAGGACTCGTGCAGCGTCGGTTCGCCGCGGCGCAGGGCCGCGCGGTCGATGACATCGTCGTGCAGGAGCGCTGCCGTGTGGACGAGCTCGAGCGCGACGGCGGGACCGAGCACGTCGGCAGGGTCACGCCCACCCAGGAGCGCGTGTCCGAGCAGCAGGAGCATCGGTCGCAGACGCTTGCCGCGGGACGCGAAGCGCTGGAGCGCGGAACCGATGGGGCCGAGCTCCGGGTCGATCTCGGCCAGTCGCGCCGCGAGCGCCGCGAGCTCCTGATCGAGCGCTCGCTCCACCGTGTCGTGGAGCCCGGCGAGCGGCGCGGGGACCGTCGTCACGCCGTCTCCGCTCCATCGATGGCGCCGCGGGGCCGCGGGGGCCACGACGGTAGCCTCGGCGATCCGCTCCCCGACACGTGGTGCAGGTTGTCGTCGTCCGAACCCTCCGCCGTCGGGACGACGGTCGTGCGCCCACCCGGGGTCCCTGACGAGCATCCGATCCCGGACGTGTCGCTGCTGCGGCTGCTGGAGGACGCGGCCCGCGACCTCCCCGACGTCGAAGCGGTGGTCGTCGGTCGGACGCGTTGGACCCATGCGGGACTGGCCGAGGCGGTGCGCGCCGCACGTGCCTCCCTCGGGACGGCCGGGGTCGGGGCCGGCTCGTCCGTCTCGCTCGAGGTCCCGGACCCCGGGCTCCGGCTCGTCGCGCTCTGGGCCGTCTGGTCGGTCGGTGCGGCGGTCGTCCTCGACGACGCCGTGGCAGGGCGACTCGGGGACGCCGCCGCGCCGGGACCGACGGTGCGGGTCCGATCGGTGGGCCGTCGCGCCGGTCGTCGGGGGCGTCGCTCCGTGCTCGCTCGGTGGGTGCCGCGCACGGCCCGGACGGGACCCGTCCCGCCCATCGCGCTCGAGGTCGTCGGGCTCGCGGGGGGAGCGGTGAGCGCCGCCCCCGCCGCGACCCCGGACCCGTCGGACGCGGCGCTCGTGCTGCGTTCCGTGCCGGGCGACGCTGCGGGAGCGCACGAGACCGTCGTGCTCCCGCACCGTGCGCTCGTCGCGGCCGCGTTCCAGGCCCGGCTGTGGGTGCCGGACGTCCGCACCGGTGTCGAACGCTGCCTCGTCGACGATCCCCTGGGCTCGGCGACGCTGCTCGTGCTCGGGGTGCTCGCGACCACCCTCTCGGCGGGGACGCTCGTCGTCGCGGAGGGTCGGGGACTCGCCCGGGCTGCGGAGCGTGAACGGGCGACGCTGGCGGTGCTCGGCACCGAGGGCCTCGCCCTCCTGGCCCGCGCCCGCCGCTCCGACCTGACGGCCCTGCGCGCGGTCCTCGTCGATGCCGGGGACGGCGCGTCGGGGACGGGGGTGCCGTGGGAGGCCGCTGCGGCGCTGGCCAGAGCGAGCGGTGGGGCGCGCGTCGCGGGCATGACCGCCGCCGCCGGGGCGCTCCCGACCCACGCCCATCCCGTCTACGGTCACGTCGATCCGCGCGCGATCGGACTGCCGTTGACCTCGACACGCTCCCGAGTCGTCGATGCCCGGGGGGACGAGGTCCCGGCGGGTGTCGTCGGGACGCTCGTCGTCGACGGCCCCCAGCTTCCGGGGCCGAGGCGCTCCTCGTGGCCGGCGGTCGCGGACGAGCGCGGGACGGTGCGTCGGGTGGACGCGGGAGGTGCGCGGTGAGCGGATCGACGGCCGGCGCCGCTCCTGGGGACGATGGGCCCGCGCCCGTGCGCCTCCTCATCATCGACAACTACGACTCGTTCACCTACAACCTCGTGCAGGAGCTCGCGGAGCTCGGGGCCGAGGTCCGCGTCGTGCGCAACGACGAGGTCGACCTCGAGGCGCTCGTCGCCGAGCCGCCGGACGGGCTCGTGATCTCACCGGGTCCGGGTCGTCCCGACGACGCTGGCGCTTCGAGCGACGCGATCCGGGCGCTCGCTGGGCTGCGCCCGGTGCTCGGCGTGTGCCTCGGCCACCAGTGCATCGGGGAGCTCTACGGTGGCGAGGTCGTGCGTGCGCCGTCCCTGATGCACGGGAAGACCTCACCCATCCATCACGACGGCGCGGGCGTGCTCGCGGGCCTGCCGGCACCGTTCGATGCCACGCGCTACCACTCGCTCGTCGTCGATCGTGCGAGCCTGCCCCCGGTGCTCGAGGTGACGGCGGAGACCGCGGACGGGCTCATCATGGGCCTGCGGCATCGCGAGCTCGACGTCGAGGGCGTGCAGTTCCACCCCGAGTCGGTGCTCACCGACGTCGGGATGCGGCTCCTGGGCGCCTTCGTCGAGCGCTGCCGGGCGGCGCGGGACTCGCGCACGACCGCCCCGGCGTCCTGAGCCCCGGGCGCCGCGCCGGCGCCCTACCCGTCGGTGGTGGGACCGACGGGTCCTGCGCGCAGGGCCGTCAGCGCCTCGTCGAGCGTCTCGACACCGATGATCCGCACCCGTCCGTCCCCGGCCGCCAGGGCCTCCTCGAGCTGCGCGCTCGGCACCAGCACGACGTCCGCGCCGGCGGCGATGGCGGTGCGCACCTTCTCCGGGATCGCCCCGACCGGCCCGACTCGGCCATCGACGTCGAGCGACCCCGACCCGGTGACGAAGCGACCACCGAGCAGGTCCTCCTCGGCCAGCAGGTCGTGGACGGTGAGTCCGACCATGAGCCCGGCACTCGGTCCCCCGATGCGCACCTGCTCGGCGAGGGCGATCTCGAAGGGCAGCTCGAAGCGGTCGATGGCGGTCTGCACCAGGATGCCGAGCCGGGGCACCCCGCTGCCGTCGAGGTCCTCCGGCACGACCTCGACCTCGCGCACACCGCCCTGGTGGTCGATGCGGAGCCGCAGCGCCGTGCCCGGACGCGCCTCGCGCACACTCGCCTGGAGCTCCTCGCTGGAGCTGAGCGGTCGGTCGTCGACGGCGAGGACGACGTCGCCGGGGGCGAGCACGCCATCGGCCGGTGCACCGACGACGACCTCGGTCACGACGACCTCGGTCACGAGCACCACGTCGTAGCCGGCCGACCGGGCACCGACCGCGGCCGCGGCCTCGAACTGGCGCGAGAAGCGCTCCCGCTGGGAGGCGAGGTACGTGCGCCGATCGACGTCGCGCGGATAGACGTCGGCGACCGGCAGGAGTCGGCGCGAGGGATCGAGCCACGCGACGAGCAGCGGGACGAGCGGCTGCTGGCGTGGGACGACCGTGAGCAGCGCCGTGGTCCCCTCGAGCGCCGTCGTCCCGACGCCGTCGATGGCGATGAGCGGTGCGATGCCGATGGCCTCGCCGGGGCGGTACTCGACGAAGGGCATCGGCACGACCAGCGCGGCGACCGTGACGACCGCGAGCGAGGCACCGACGAGCGCGCTCACCGGACGCTCGATGATCCGACGGTGCAGCGCGGTCACGGCCCGCGGGACGGCAGGGGGCCTCATGCGGCGCGTCCCCGTCGGACCTCGAGCCGTGCACCCTCGATCAGGAAGATCGCGAGCAGCCCGAGGACGACCGCGCTCACGAGCGACCCGCCGACCAGCGCGGTCCGGACGCCGAGCGCTCCGAGTCCGAGCCCGACCACGACCCCGGCCGCTCCCACGATGCGCAGCCCGAGCCCTCGATCACCGGTCAGGCGCCACAGCAGCGCCGCGACGACACGACCACCGTCGAGCGGTGCCGCCGGCACGAGGTTGGTCACCGCGAGGACGAGGTTCGCCCAGCCGAGCATGCCGGTGGCCGTCGCGATGGGCAGGGCGAGCGCGGGTGGCACGACCTGGTT
>JBEAQO010000193.1:0-4323 GCA_041163825.1 Actinomycetota bacterium
GACACCAGTGGCAGGACGAGTAGCCCACGCTCAGGAAGATCGGGACGTCGCGCTCGCGCGCCTCGGCGAACGCCTCCTCCCCCCACTCCCGCCAGTCAACGGGGTTGTCGGCGTGCTGGCGGAGGTAGGGGGAGGTCGAGGCGGCGAGGCGGTTGGGCATCAGGGCTCCTGGATGACGATCAGCGCGGACGACGACGGCGCCACACGAGCGCGACGGACCCGACGTGGTCAGGCGCCGCCCACGTCCGGCAGGACCGCCATCCGAGCGTCGGTAGGACCTGCGATGAAGTCGTGGAACGCGTCCTCGAACTCCTCGAGCGTCATCCCGGCCGTCCGCTCGAACGTCTTCTGCCAGCCGAGCTCTTGCACGTTGGGGTGGAACTCCGTCAGGAGCACGCCCTGCCCAGCGATTGATTCGAGATAGGCGATCGCCCATGCCCCCATCTCATAGCCGAGGAACGAACACGGGTCGTCATACCGCTCAAGCGTCGTCAGCCGACGGCCCGCGCAGCCACCCGCGAGTTCCTGATCGACGACATCGAGCTTCCACAACATCTGCTCAGCGAAGCGGAAGGGGAAGTCGCCCTCAGGGGCATCTGGCAACAGTCCGTCGGCTCGCGCGCGGGCTCGTTGGTACTGCCCCATGTACTCGGCTGATCCCTCGACGAACCACACCGGACCCATGAGCTCCTCGCGCGTGTGGGGTGGAAGGTCCGCATCCAGATGCTCCGACTGGACGGCGTGCCAGTACTCGTGGAACACCGTCTTGAAGTCGTCGTCAGCCGGGACGCCGAACTCCTCCATGAGTCCCCACGGTGCGGACGAAGCGAAGCTGTGCATCTTCAACTCGGGGAAACCGTTCAGCCCCGCGCTCCCCATCGGCTGACCGATCGCGTGCGACTCGGCCCCGAGCTGCTGGTAGCTGAGCAGCGTGTGGGGCTCCTCATCGTTCGTCTCCCGGGCGAGACACTGGTGCATAGCCCACTGCCGGTATGAGTCCCGGAGTGCGCAGAACTCCTCGATGAGGGTGATGGCCGCGCCAGAATCGATGCCGAACACCCAGTACTCCATCGCCCACCGAAGACCCCAGGCCTCCCGAGCGACGTCAAGGGTCGCGCCGATTGCCTCGGCAACTGAGGGGTCGAGATCCGACGCAACGAAGACCGTGATGCCGACGTCCTGAACGACGGGAACGACGGGGCCGGCGCCCGTGTCCGAATCCGGGCCTGCGGGCGCGGGAGATGCGTCACCATCCGCCGGCACAACGATCAACCCGTTCTCCGAAAAGCCCTCCGCGTCGAGCGACGCTGCCGGAGACTCGCCGCCCGCATCGGCCCCGCACCCAACCGCGATGAGCAAGGCTCCGACGACCAGCCCCGTCGCACGATGTTGACGACGCTTCATCGAGCGCGCTCCCCTAGCAGCGACCTCACGGCCCCGGACGAGCATAAGGGATGGGGCATGTATTTCCCGAAGGCTCCGAGGCCGCAGCGACACTGGTGCCAGAAGGTACAAACCGGGGTACATCCGAGGTACGCGCGAGGTACAACTCCTCGCAAAGGTCGCACTCCGAGCCGCTCAAAGGCCCAGAATACGGCTCTCTAGGGCGGTCTGTTCAGAACCCGTATGCCATCACGTGGCACCAGTGGCAGGACGAGTAGCCGACGGAGAGGAAGATCGGGACGTCGCGCTCGCGCGCCTCGGCGAACGCCTCCTCCCCCCACTCCCGCCAGTCCACCGGGTTGTCCGCGTGCTGGCGCAGGTAGGGGGACGTTGAGGTGGCGAGACGGTTCGGCATCAGGACTCCGGGGCAGCGGGCGGGTCGGCGAGGAGGTCCTCGAGCAGCAGACGCGAGCGCTCGCTGAGCGGCTCGTCGGGGAAGTAGCGCGCGACGATGGTCTCGACCGCGGAGACGTCGCGCAGCTCGAGATGGTGGAGGAGCAGCCGCACGTCGTCGGCGTCACGCGCCGCACGCGCCGCCCGGACCTTCATGGCAAGCAGGTGCTCGGTCGGGGTCGTCATCACCCGCAGGTTGGGGTGGTCGAACACGGGCGTCCCGCGCCCGGCCCGTCCGGACACGTAGCTCGACGCCTGGTTGTTCAGCCACGACCGTGGCAGGCCGAGCTCGGCGGCGACCTCACGTGCAGCGTCGAGGACCTTGCCGTCCGGCTCGAACAGCGCGTCGACGTCACGCGTCGCCGCACGCGCATCGAACGCGAGCACCATCGCCGCACCGCCGAACACGTGCACCTCACCGACGACCCCACGTGCGGCGAGGCGCTCGGCGAGCAGCGTGAACGCGCGGCGGAGAAGTTCCCGGTCGAGGAGCGGATCGCTCATGCAGCGACCAGATCGTGCCGGTCGAGCATCACACCCCGACGACGGAACGACGCCGGCGCATGCACGAGCGCGGCCGCGCGCGCGGACGGCAGGTCGCTCACCCACCAGGCGTGATCGAGGGACCGACTCGGGTCGTGCACCCAGGCCGGCGGCACCTCGTCGGCGTGCACGCAGAGGTCCTCGGCCACCGCGGCGAGCAGCGCGTCGAAGCGCGCGTCCCCCGTCGGCGGCGGCTCGGCGGCGACGAGCAGCACGAGCGGATGCCCGTCCTCCTGCGCGCCGCGGAGGAACTCGAACACGAGCCGGAGACTGCGCGCGTCGTCCCCTGGATCCGCCGCGGCGATGTCGCGCGCGACGTCCGCGAGCCGGTAAAGGGAAGGATCGGGATCGACGTCGAGCTCGAGACGGGCTCCGGCCGCCGCGACCATCCGCGCGAGCACGGGCAGGGTCGGCTCCCGCGTCCCCGCCTCGTAGGCAGCGATCGCCGACTGGGTCGTGCCCGCGAGCTCCGCGAGACGCGTCTGGGTCAGCCCGGCAGCCGCACGGGCGCGCCGGAGCAGCCCGGCGGCAGCCCCGTAGCCGGAATCTTCGCTATCTCTCATCGTCGATAGCGTATCCGCTCGAGCGGTCATCCGCCTCATGCCCGCCTCGCCAGCAGGGAGGGCGAGGTCGACGCGGCGAGAGGCGTCGGTATCAGGGCTCCGGGTTCTGGGTCAACGCGGCCTCAAGGAGGCCAGCGATCCCGTCGACGTCGAGGCGCCCCTCGGCGACCTCCATCACCAGCGTGAACGCCGCCTCGTCGTCGAGCGTGACCGACCGGCCGTTCAGGTCGAGGAACACGACGGTCGCGAGCCATCCGAGCCGCTTGTTCCCATCCACGAGCGCATGGTTCGCCACGATCGAGTGCAGCAGCGCCGCCGCCTTGCCCGCCAGCGACGGGTAGGCGTCCGCGCCGAACACGCTCGCCCGCGGCCGCGCGCAGGCGGCCTCGAGCAGCCCGACGTCACGCACGGGGCCGGCGCCGAGGCGACGGACCAGCACGACCAGGTCCTCGAGCTCGAGGAACTCGACGTTCCCGTCGCCCGCATCCCCCGGGTCGCGGCGAGCGGTCACACCGTGCCGAGACGGTCGAGCACGTCACCCCAGCGAGCGACCGCACGCTCGGCCGCCGCGTCGACCCGGTCGCGGTGGCCGGCACGCTCGGCACGCTCGAGGACCGCCCGCCGGATCAGCTCCTGGCGCGACAGCCCCTCCTGCGCGCAGAGCAGGTCGAGAGCCCGTTCGAGCTCGTCATCGGTCCGCAGGGTCAGCGCCATGGCTGGATGATACCACAGCGATACCGAAGCGGGCGTGCAGGGCCCGTGCTCGTGGAGCAGGACGAGCGATCACGGCCGTCGCCTCAGGGCGGAGTCCCTCGCGGCCGTCGACCCGAACGGCGCACGAGGAGGCTGATGGTGCCCCCTACCACGAACCCACCGACGGTCGGCCAGATCACGAACCGGACGTCGTCGTAGAGGAGCGCCCGCACGAGGCGGTACCCGACCCGCGCCGGCAGCGACGGCACGGCGACCTCGGTGATGACCGCGTCGATCGCGAACACGGACCCCGCCTCGGCGCACCAGGCCGTCGGGAGGATGAGCGCACCCTCGAGGCGCAGCTCGCCGGCCACGACGCGGGACCGGATGCGCAGCTCGGAGCCGGTGAGCACCCCGGTGCGCGTCCGGTGGACGACCTCGCCCTCGTCGAGGAGGGACGCGGGCGTGACGATGTCGTACGCGCCGGTCGGGGAACGCCGCGGCGGGCTGATGTGGTGGCCCAGGATCCGCTTCATCTCGTCGCTCGGGAGCGCATCCAGCGTGCCACCGAGCGCGTCGAACGCGGCGTCGGTCGGCGCCCACACCGTCTTGTCCGCGAGCTCGACGTCCGCGAGGATCGCGAACCCCTCCGGGTCGTGCTCCTCCATCAGCGCGAGGAAGGTGGTGT
>JBEAQO010000194.1:0-4387 GCA_041163825.1 Actinomycetota bacterium
GGTACCTGCCTGCACTGGGGCTGCATCCCGACCAAGGCGATCCTCCAGAGCGCCGAGGTCGCGGACGCCGCCCGCGACGCGGCCGAGTTCGGCATCCGGGTCGAGCTCCACGGCATCGACATCGACGCGGTCAACGCGCACAAGGACGCCGTCGTCGAGCGCATGTTCAAGGGTCTCGAGTCGACGTTGGCCGGCCGGGGCATCGAGACGGTGACCGGCGACGGCCGGCTCGCGGGGCCCGACACCGTCGAGGTGACCACCCCCGAGGGGGTCCGTCACATCCGGACCGGGTCCATCGTCGTCGCGACCGGCTCGGTGCCCCGCGAGCTCCCCGGGATCCCCTTCGACGGCAAGCGCATCATCTCGTCCGACCACGCCCTGCACCTGCCGCGGCTGCCCAAGCGTGCGATCGTCCTCGGCTCCGGTGCCGTCGGGATGGAGTTCGCCTCGGCCTGGGCGGCGTTCGGGGTCGAGGTCGTCCTGATCGAGGCGCTGGACCGCCTCCTCCCGCTGGAGGACGCCGACGTCTCGAAGGAGATGGCTCGCGCCTACCGCAAGCGCGGCATCACCACCATGGTGGCCTCTCGGGTGACCTCCATCGAGACGTCCTCCCGAGGTGTCACGGCGAACGTGCTCACCCCGACCGGCGAGGAGGTCCTCAAGGCCGACCTCGTCCTCGTCGCCATCGGCCGCCGACCCGTCACCGAGGGAGCCGGGCTCGAGTCGGCCGGGGTCACCGTCGACGAGCGAGGGTTCATCGTCGTGGACGAGTACGGACGCACGAGCGCTCGCGGGATCTGGGCGGTCGGTGACGTCATCGACACCCTCGGGCTGGCGCACGCCTCCTTCGCTGAGGGCCTGCTCGTCGCCGACCAGCTCGCCGGGCTCGAGGTCGCCCCGATCGACTACCGCGGCGTGCCACGCGTGACCTACTCGCACCCCGAGGTCGCCTCGATGGGCTTCACCGAGCCACAGGCGCGCGACGCGGGCTTCGACGTGGTCACGGAGCGCTTCCCGATGCAGGCCCTCGGACGCGCGGCGATCGCGCGAGCCAGCGGCATGGTCAAGGTCATCGCGGAGCGGGACCGCTCGCAGCCCAACGAGGCGGGACGCATCCTCGGCATCCACGTCGTCGGGCCACGGGCGACCGACCTGATCGCGGAGGCACAGTTGATCTACAACTGGGAGGCGATGCCCACCGACGTCGCGGCGCTCATCCACGCCCACCCGTCCTTCAGCGAAGCGATCGGCGAGGCGCACCTGGCCCTCGCCGGCCGTGCCCTGCACGGCTGACCGAGCCGGTCGAGGAGGCAACCAGCATGGCCGAGGTCCGGCTCCCCCAACTCGGTGAGTCCGTCACCGAGGGCGTGGTCACGCGCTGGCTGGTCGCGGTCGGGGACGCCGTGACTGCCGACCAGGCCATCGTCGAGATCTCGACCGACAAGGTCGACACCGAGATCCCCTCACCGGTCGCCGGGGTGGTCCAGGAACTGCGCGCGGCCGTCGACGACACGGTCGAGGTCGGCGCCGTCCTGGCCGTCGTGAGCGAGGATGCGAGCGCCGCAGCTGCCCCGTCCCCCGTCGCCCCGTCCCCCGTCGCCCCGGACGTCCCGTCGGCTCCCGCCTCCGACCCGGCTCCGGACGCTGCGAACGGCACGGCACCGGTCGCCGCTCCGGTGGCCGCGCCCGGGACCGCACCGGTTGCCGCTCCCCCGCCGCCGACCAGCGCTCCGCGCGGGGCGGTCCAGGCCGCGCCCTTGGTCCGTCGCTTGCTCGCCGGAGCAGGGCTCTCGCCAGCGGACGTGGTCGGTACGGGTCCTGCCGGTCGGGTCACGCGCGCCGACGCCGAGCGTGCCATCGCGGCCGGACCGGTCCTCGCCCCGCCTCCCTCGTCGGTGGGCCCCGCTGCCCCCGCGGTCCCTGCCGCGACCGCGCGCGACGCCGCTCCGCTCGCCCCGGCGCCCGCAGGCACCCAGCGCCCACAGGCTTCGCCGCTCCATGTGGACTTCGCGGGCCAGCGGAGCGTCGTCGAGCCGCTCGGGCGGATCCGCCGCGCGATCGCCGCATCGATGATGTCGTCCCTCGGCACGACGGCGCAGCTCACCGCTGCGATCGAGGTCGACATGAGCCGCGTGATGCGGCTGCGTGAGCGGACGAAGGACGCCTTCCGTGCGACGCACGGGGTCAGCCTCTCACCCTTCGCGATGACGGCCCGAGCGGTCTGCCGCGTGCTGCCACGCCATCCAGCGCTCAACGCCTCCATCGACACCGACGCCGGGACGGTGACCTACCACGGCTTCATCAACCTCGGCATCGCCGTCGACACCGAGCGCGGGCTCCTCGTCCCCAACGTCAAGGAGGCCCAGCAGCACGACGTGGTCGGTCTCGCCACCCGGATCGCCGACCTCGCCGCGCGGAGCCGCGACCGGCGACTCACGCCGGACGACATCTCCGGCGGGACCTTCACGCTCACCAACACCGGGTCGCGCGGCACGCTGTTCGACACGCCCATCCTCAACCCGCCGGAGGCCGCGATCCTCGCCGTCTGCGCCATCGAACGGCGCCCGGTGGTCGTCGACGACGGCTTCGGCGAGTCGATCGCCATCCGCTGGATGTGCTACCTGTGCCTCACCTACGACCACCGTCTCGTCGACGGCGCGGATGCGGCGCGCTTCCTCTCTGACCTCAAGTGGGAGCTCGAGCAGGGCGACCTGACCGGCGAGCTGGGTCTTCCGGCATGAGTCTGCCGGCCCGGCAGCTGCGCGCCCGGGCGGGCGAGGACCTCATCGTCGAACGGCTCGGACGCGTCCCCTACCGGGAGGCCTGGGCGCTCCAGCGCGCGCTCGTCGAGCGGCACCATCGCGATCGCTCGACGCCCGACACGGTGCTCCTCGTCGAACACCCCGACGTCTACACCCTCGGTCGGCGCGCGGACCGCGCGAACGTGCTCCTCGACGAGCTCCGGCTCGCGCAGCGCGGCATCGAGGTCGTCGAGGTGGACCGCGGCGGCGACGTCACCTGGCACGGACCGGGACAGCTCGTCGTCTACCCGATCCTGCGCCTGGCCGGGACGCGAGCGGTCGTCGAGCACGTCCGTGCGCTCGAGGCCGTCGTGCTCGACGTCCTCGAACGGCTCGGCATCGCAGGCGACCGTGTGCCGGGTCGCTCCGGCGTCTGGGTCGAGGGCGAGAAGATCGCGGCGGTCGGCGTCCGCGTCGATGCCGGTGGGGTGACCTCGCACGGACTCGCGCTCAACGTGGACCCCGACCCGGCGGGCTTCGCCGGGATCGTGCCCTGCGGCATCGCCGATGCCGGCGTCACCTCGCTCGCGCGGCTCGGGCTCGCGGTCGGCCTCGAGGAGGTCGAGGTGCTCATGGTCGATGCGCTCGGACGCGTGCTCGAGGGTCGAGCGCGCACGATGACGCCCGCCGGCCCGCTCGCGCTCGTCCCGGCCCGACGCTCGGCGGGTGCCGCACCATGACGGCAGAGCCGATCGTCCCCCCGCACGCCCGTCGCCTCACCGTGCTCGCACCCGAGGTGGAACGTCAGCGTCGCGCCGGTGTGGTCCGCTCCACCATCGCGACCGACCCACCCGGCGGGCGCAAGCCCGACTGGCTGAAGGTCCGCGTCGGTGGGGACGCGACCTTCGCCGAGGTCGGGCGCCTGATCGACGGTCTGGGCCTCAACACGGTCTGCGCCCAAGCGGCCTGCCCGAACATCCACGAGTGCTGGTCCCTCCGGGAGGCGACCTTCCTGATCGGCGGCGAGGACTGCACCCGTCGCTGCGGCTTCTGCCAGATCCGCACCGGACGGCCGTTCGGACTCGACCGCGACGAACCCGAACGTGTCGCGGAAGCGGTCTCGCGCCTCGAGCTCCGCTTCGCCGTGGTCACGATGGTCGCGCGCGACGACCTCGCCGACGGTGGCGCCTGGCTCGTCGCGGAGACGATCCGCGCCATCCGACGCCGCGCTCCGGGCGTCGGCGTGGAGGTCCTCCCGAGCGACTTCGGCTTCGGACGCGACCCCGCCGCCGGTGCGGCCGCCCTCGAGCAGGTCGTGGTCGCTCGGCCCGACGTCTTCGCGTTCAACCTCGAGACGACCCGCCGGCTCTTCCCGATCGTGCGTCCGGCCTTCGACTACGACCGCGGCCTCGCGTTCCTCGCGTTGGCTCGCGATCGCATGCCGGAGACCACGGCGATCAAGTCGAACCTGATCGCCGGGATGGGCGAGACCGACGATGAACTGCGCGCATGCATGCGCGACCTCGCCGAGGTCGGTGTCTCGACGCTGACGATCGGGCAGTACCTCCAGCCCTCGTCGCAGCATCTCCGGCTCGACCGCTACGTGCCACCGGAGACCTTCGCCGAGCTCAAGCGCTACGGCGAGC
>JBEAQO010000195.1:0-3846 GCA_041163825.1 Actinomycetota bacterium
GCGGCGAGGCCCTGCTCCGCCTCCGTGTCGACCTTGCCGAAGACGACGTCGGGGTGCTCCTCGCTCACCGCCTCGTACCACGGCGCGAACATCCGACAGGGCCCGCACCATCCCGCCCAGAAGTCGACGAGCACGATGTCGTTGCCGTCGATGGTCTCGGTGAAGCTCTGCTCCGTGAGGTCCGTGGTCGCCACGTCCGTCCTCCTGCTCGGTCCGTCCTCGCTGACGCCATCGGCCTCAGGTCACCGAGGGGAACGCCGGATCACGGCCCGGCATTCCCGATGCCGGCGAGGGCGTCGCTCATTCCCCCCCGGCCACCGGCTCGCCCGCCCGTCGTGCCAGCAGCGCCGTGAGCTCCGGGACGGCGGTGACCGGGTCGGTGACCCGCAGGGCACGGTGGTCCTGCCCGAGCGCCGCGGCGAGCCGAGCACGGGCGTCACGGCGCTCCGCGACCTCCGGACCGGCCCCTTCCGCCGCCATGACGAGCTCGACGATGATCGCCCCCGCCGGCATCCAGAGCAGGTCGATCGGATCGGCGCCCCCGACCGCGATCAGCACGGGACAGGCGCTCAGGAGCGCGAGGCGCTCACGGGGTGCCGGGTCCTGGGGGCCGAGCACGACGATCGCGCCGGCCGGATGCCCGAGCGCGCTCGTGAGGCGCGCCGCCAGCGCCTGCGCGGTCGTGTCGTCGGCCGACGGGGCGGCCACGATCACGGCGGGCATGGGACCGGTGCGCGCCGCCGGATCCGCTCGGAGCAGCGCGCGGAGTCGGTCGAGGCGCACGGCATCGAACGCGTCCGGATCGTCGTCCGCGCGCAGCACGCGTGCCCGTTCCGGTCGCGAGAGCACCAGTCCGAGGAGCGGTCCCGGCGAGAGCGGCTTGATGCGATGACGCCGGTCGACCAGCTCGTACCACGCGTCGTTGACGCCGCAGGACGGGGCGGTCACGACGCAGTTCGGGGCCCCCTCGAGCTCGAGCACCAGCGGCTGCAGCAGGCCGAGCAGGAACGTCGCCCGGTCCTCGAGCT
This sequence comes from Actinomycetota bacterium, assembly GCA_041163825.1. Classification (GTDB taxonomy): domain Bacteria; phylum Actinomycetota; class Nitriliruptoria; order Nitriliruptorales; family Nitriliruptoraceae; genus JBEAQO01. Next base: position 1,029 of record JBEAQO010000195.1, read on the forward strand.
CCCCTCGGTGCGGTGCGGGCACCGCGATCCAGCGCTCGGGGGGGGCGGGTGCAGCGCGTCCACCGACGGCACGGGAGCGACCGAACGTCCGCGCGAGGAGCGCACGAAGTCGATCGAGGAGCCATCGGCGCCGTCGGATGCGGCGCCTCCGCCGCACGGCTCGGCGCGTCGCCGGATGGCGTGCCGGGGGCTCGCTGACCGCGCCGGCCCGCGTCGCGCGGCGGACGGCATCGACGACCCTGCGAGGGTCGACCGGGGCATGCTCACCGTCCTGCCAGACGGCCACGTAGGTGTGCCCGAGCGCGATCGCGAGCGCCCCGAAGATGCCTTCGAGCAGCGCTCCCTTCGGCGGCAGCACCTCGACGACGGCCGAGCCCGGCGGCAGCCAGATCATGTGCGCGAGTCCGGCACCGTGCTGACCGACGAGGACGCTCGCGGCGGCGGTCCGCGCGACCTGCTCGCGCGGGGGGAGCGTCGAGAGGTCGATCCGGTCGATCGGGGCGAGCGCAGCGAGCGCCCGATCCAGCTCCTCGGCGTTCGGCACGCTCCGACGCTGGGGGCCGCTGGTGCCGCCGTGCTGACCCTCGGTCGGGTGCGCGGCGTAGAACGGGTCGACGAAGGTCCGTTCGAGCAGGAGGATCCGGGCTCCGCGCGCCGTGCCGCCGGGCCCGTCCTCCACGACGCCGGCGGCGGCCAGCATCATCGCCCGGAACCGTCGGAGGTCGTCGGTCCGGAACGTGCTGGGATCATCGGTCGTCGGGAGCGCGACGACCGGGCCCTCGTCGCGCGCGACGCGGCGGAGCATCTCCCCGATGCCGATGCGGCGCGAGGGTCGCGTCGCGAACAGCAGGTCGAGCCACGGGTCCATCGGTCCGCACTCCCGCAGCACCGGGAGGACCTCGGCGTCCTCCTCCCAGCGCAGGGCGATGGGCAGGAGGTAGCCGAGCAGGAAGTGGTAGAAGTGGTAGACGGACCCCATCCAGGGCACGGGGGCCAGCATCCGCTCCGGCCCGGTCCGCGGTGGCACCTCGTCGTTCATCCGGACTCCGTCCCGCCCCGTGTCAGACCCCGAGCCCACGACCGACGATCTCGCGCATGATCTCGTTGGTGCCGCCGTAGATGCGCTGGACGCGAGCGTCGGCCCACGCGCGTGCCACCGGATACTCGCGCATGTAGCCGTAGCCACCGAAGAGCTGCACCGCGGCATCGGTGACCTCTCCCTGGACATCGGTCGCCCAGTACTTGGCCATCGCCGCGTCCTCGACCGTGAGCGCCCCCTCGTCCAGCAGCTCAGCGCAGCGGTCGACGAACTGCTGGGTGACGGTCACCTTGGTGTGCATGTCGGCGAGCTGGAAGCGCGAGTGCTGGAACGAGCCGATCGGCCGACCGAACGCCTCACGCTCCTTCGCGTGCGCGAGCGCGAGGCGCAGCGCCGCCTCGGCACCCGCGACGGCCGCGACCGCGATGGACAGACGCTCCTGAGGGAGGTTGCGCACGAGGTGCACGAAGCCCTCACCCTCACCACCGAGCAGGTTCTCGGGCGGAACCCGCACGTCGTCGAAGAACAGCTCCGCCGTGTCCTGGGCATGGAGGCCGACCTTCTCGAGCCTCCGGCCGCGCTCGAAGCCCGCCATCCCGCGCTCGACGAACAGGAGGCTCATGCCACCGTGCTGCTGGGCCGGATCGGTCTTCGCGACCACGATGACGAGGTCCGCCTGGATGCCGTTCGTGATGAACGTCTTGGAACCGTTGAGCAGGTAGGAGCCGTCGGCCTGGCGCATCGCCGTGGTCCGGACGCTCGCGAGGTCGGATCCCGTGCCCGGCTCGGTCATGGCGATGGCGGTGATCAGCTCGCCGCTGGCCATCCCGGGCAGGAAGCGAGCACGCTGCTCGTCGTTCGCGACGTCGAGCAGGTAGGGCACGACGACGTCGTTGTGCAACGGGAACCCGACCCCGGACGCGCCGACGCGGGCCAGCTCCTCGGTCACGACCATGTTGAACCGGAAGTCGCGCTGACCGCCCCCGCCGTACGCGGTCGGAGCATCCGTGCACAGCATGCCGACCTCGCCCGCCGCGCGCCAGAGCTCGCGGGGGACCATGCCCTCGCGTTCCCAGCGCTCGTGGTGCGGGGCGACCTCGTCGGCGACGAACCGGCGCACGACCTCGCGGAAGGCGTCGTGCTCGTCGGTGAAGATGCGGCGCTGCATGACCTCCCCTTCCCACGGTCCCCGGCCACCGCGGCGCTTCGGTCGTACCGGACCGGACCGGCCCGGCGCGTCAGAGCAGTCCGGAGCGTACGAGCGCCGCCACGCCCGCCCCCGTGAGCACGAGACCGACGGCGACGCGACCCCACAGCAGCGCACGGCGGCGCGGGTCGAGCTCGACGGCCTCGTCGGAGCCGGGGAAGGTCCCCGTGCGCCGGTGCCGCACGAGCGCCGCGAGCGTGCCGGCCGCCATCGCCGCTCCGAGCGCAGCGAACGAGCCGAGCAGCAGGAACGCCCAGGACGTGACGCCCACCTTCTCGGCCTCCTCGGCGCGCCCTACCCTCGGGAGCGGACCCCGGTCCGGGTCGGCGGCCGACCGTGGCGCACGCCGCCGCTCCGGGCCCTGCACGCTACCGGCCGACAAGGGGAGCCCCGATGGCCCGCATCCAGGCGACGATCCACGCGAACGTGCCCGCCGAGGTCGCCTTCGACCTCATCGCGGACTTCACCTCGACGGTGCGGTGGGACCCGGGCATCCGTTCCGCGGAGCGCCTCGACGCCGGGCCGATCGGGGTCGGCGCACGCTTCGCCGTGGGCATCGCGCTCGGCGCACG
>JBEAQO010000196.1:0-3457 GCA_041163825.1 Actinomycetota bacterium
GAAGCCGATGACGTCCCCTCCGGGGTCGTGGATCGGGAACACCAGTCGAGCCCGGAAGCGATCCCGCAGGCCCCCGCGGTCGTTGCGGACCGCGAGCCCGACCGCGATCAGGTCCTCCGCCGGGTGTCCCTGAGCGACGAGCGCGCGCGAGACGTCCTCCCACGCGTCCGGGGCGAACCCGAGCTCGAAGCGATCCGCCTCGGCGCGACCGAAGCCGCGCGACTTGAGGTACTCGCGCGCGACCGCCCCGGTGTCCGAGAGCAGGATCGCGCGGAACAGGTCGCGGGCGGCAGCGGTGACGGCGACGAGCCGCGAGCGCTCGCCGACGGCCGCATGCTCCCTCGCGGAGCGCTGCTCGTAGCGCAGCGGGAACCCGGTCCGGCGCGCGACCGCCTCCACGGCCTCGGGGAACTCGAGTCCCTCGACCCGCATCAGGAAGTCGTAGAGGTCTCCGCTCGCTCCGCATCCGAAGCAGTGGTAGAGGTTGCCGTCGGACGTGACGGTGAACGACGGCGTCCGTTCGGTGTGGAACGGGCAGAGCCCCTTGTGCGACTTCCCGGCGCGCTTGAGCTCGGTGTAGTCGGACACGACGGCGACGATGTCGGCCTGCGCGCGGAGCGCCTCGATGTCCTCCTTGACGATCCGACCCGCCACGCTTCCTCCGCCCGCGGTTCAGCGCTCGATGCGCCCATCGTCCCACGCGGGATCGAGGTCCCGGAGGAAGGCCGCCACTCGGTCCGCCTCCGCGTCCTCCCCGATGGTCCGAGCCGCCTCACCCAGCAGCACGAGGGCGCGAAGGAAGCCGCGGTTGGTCGGACGTTCCCAGCGCACCAGCCCCACGCCGCCCCACCCGTTCGCGCGCAGCCCATCGAGCCCCCGGTGGTAGCCGACGCGCGCGTAGGCATAGCGCTCGACCGGATCCTCGACCGCAGCGGCGATCGCGGCCCAGGCCGAGGGAGACCCCGGGTGCGCCGCGACGGCCGCGCGCAGGGCCGCTTCGCGCTCCTCCGACTCGAGGTCGAACGCGGCCGCGAGCCGGGCGCGCAGGTCCTCGGGCTCGTCCGGCAGGACCGTCTCGTGGCGGTCGGCCAGCGGGAGGTCGGGCATCGATGGCTCCGCGACGTCGGGGCGGGGAAGGTAGCGACCCGGCCCTACCCTCCCGTCGTCGCACGAACGGGAGCAGGATGCGGGTTGCGCCGGCGCGTGGAGCGGCCGAGGACGTCGACACGGCGCCGGTGCGACACGTCGTCCGCCTCCACCGTCGCACCAGACGCATCCTCGAGGTGACGACCGAGCTCCCACCCGATCTCCCGGAACGCGTCCGGGTCGTCCTCCCCACGTGGACCCCCGGGAGCTACCTGGTCCGCGATCACGTCCGACACCTCCGGCGGCTGACCGTCGAGGACGGGGACGGGGCCCCCATCGCCGCGACCCCCGACGGGATCAGCGCGTGGAGCGTCCCGACGGCGCGTCCCGGCCCGGTGCGCCTGCACACGGAGTGGTACGCCGACGAGCGGACGATCCGCACGACCCACGTGGATGAGCGCCATGCGCTGATCGTCGGTGCAGCCACCTTCCTGTGCGTCGAACCGGCGCGGGCTCGACCCCAGCTGGTCCGCTTCGAGGGGACGGAGGACCATGAGGTCTTCACCACCCTCGGAGCGACGCCCGACGGAGGATGGGAGGCCGCCGACTACGACGCGCTGGCCGACGCGGCCTTCGAGGTCGGTCGGCACCCGACGTCGGAGCGCATCGTCGACGGCGCCCCTCACCGCGTGGTCTGGGCCGCACGTCGCCCGCCGATGGAGCGGCTCGACCGCCTCGCGGACGACCTCGGACGCATCGCCGAGGCCGCTCGCGACGTGCTCGGACCAGCGCCGCTCCCGCACGGCTACACGGTGCTCGTCGTCGACGGGGCGCCCGGCGGGCTCGAGCACCGCGACGGGGCGACGATCGCGCTACCCGATGAGGCGGACGGCTCGGGGAGGTCGCGTGATGCCTCGCTCCTCGCGCACGAGTACCTCCACCTCTGGAACGGCCGTCGGCTCTCCCCGAGGTCGCTCATCCGACCCCCCCTCGATGCGCCCGCGCCGACACCCTCGCTCTGGGTCACCGAGGGCTGGACGTCGTACTACGACCTGCTGCTGCCGGCACGAGCCGGCGTCCTGTCCCTCGAGGGACTCCTCGAGGGCCTCGCACGCCGCATCGAGCACGTCGCCGCGATCCCGGGGGTTCGCGTCCGATCCCTGCGGGATGCGTCGCGCAGCGCCTGGACCAAGCACTACCGGCCCGACGCGGACACCGCGAACACCACGACCGACTACTACACGCACGGTTCGCTGGTCGCGCTGGAGCTCGACCTCGCCATCCGCGCGCTCGAGCCCGACTCCGATGGGCTCGACGACGTCCTGCGTCTCCTCTGGGAGCGCCACGGGCAGGCCCACGGGTTCGACGAGTCTGATGTCCTCGACGCGATCGCGGACCTCGCCGGCACGGAACTGGCCCGGACCACGGAGCGCCTCGTCGCCACTCCCTGCCCCCCGGACCCGCTCGGGCACCTCGCGACGGTCGGGATCACGGCCTCGGAGCGGGAACGGCCCGGCGTCGACCTCGGGGTCCGGACGCGAGGGACCGCCGGGACGCTCGAGGTGGTGACGGTGCTCGAGGACGGCCCCGCCTGGCAGGCCGGGCTCGCGGAGGGCGACCGGTTGCGCCGCCTCGGCGACCGTGAGCTCACGCCCTCCACCTTCGGGGCGACGCTCGCGTCGCTGCCCGTGGGGGAACGCCTCGTGCTGCAGGTCGAGCGCGACGGGACCGAGTTGGACCTCAACATCCTGACGGACAAGCCGCGGCCCTCGCTCCACCTCGAACCCGACCCTCGCGCCGCGGAGGCCGCCCGGGCCTCGCGGTCGCGATGGCTCCGCCGGCACGGCGCCTGACGGCAGCGACGCGAGCCACCCGAGCTCGTCGGGGCCGTCAGCCGCTCCTGCGCCGCAGGGCCCCGGGGACGAGGCGTCGCAGCAGACGCGCGCGCGCCGATGGCCGAGGCTTCGCGTAGGCAGCATGCCGCTCGTACCGCGGGAGCATCCACGCACCGTCCGGCCCCCGCTGCGCCCGCATCGGCGAGGGGTCGTCGCGCACGAGGAGGTCGAGGAACTCGGTCAGGCGCGCGGCCCTGAGGGCCGGGAGCAGGATGTTGTGCGTCGACTCGCCAGGGATGACCAGGCGTTCGAGGTCGGGGAGGAGTGCCCGGAGCGCGATGGCGCCCTCGCGGTCACGCTCGTTCTCGGCGTTGTGCAGCGCCCAGAGCTCCACCCCATCCGTGTCGAGTCCCGAGAGCGACGGCACGGGTCGCGAGCCCATCGAGATGCCGCGGCGCGCGCGCAGGCGGACGGCGAGCTCCAGCGCGGCCGCGCCCCCGCTGCTCGCACCGATGCAGACCACGTCCGCGTCGTCC
>JBEAQO010000197.1:0-12485 GCA_041163825.1 Actinomycetota bacterium
TCGGTGACGCCCTCGGCGTCGAGCTCGGCGACCAGCCGTGTCAGCTCCGGCCCGACCCGATCGGCATCGAAGGGCGCATCGACCCAGCCGATCCACCCAGCGGGATCGCGCGCCGAGGTCAGCACCGTGGCGTCCCCGCACGCGAGGCGGTGCACCGCGTCCCGGGTCGTGGCGAGCGCCTCCTCGACCGCCGGCGCCAGCACGCCGAGCCCGGAGCGGTCCACCGGCCCCTCCCTCCTGCGCCTGGGCCCGGGCCTGGGCCTGGGCCTGCGCCAGGGCCTCGGCGTCGGCCTGCGTCCGAGCCTGCGTCCGAGCCCGAGCCGACGAGCGCGGGTGCGCCGCGTGGACCCGGTCCGGTCCCGGGCCCGATCGTAGACGTGAGGCACCGACCACTAGCCTCACGCCGAGCCCGGCCGACCGTGCCCGACCTCGCGCCTGGGACCAGCGACCGCTCCCGCACGGAGGCCGACGTGTCCGACCGCGCCGAGCTGCCCGACGGCCTCCTCCCGGGAGGGCGCATCGGGTCGTGGCGACCGGCCCCACCGCGCTACGTCGCGGTCGACGTGGATGGCACCCTCGTCGGCCCGGAGCCGCTGCCGACCCGACCGGTCCGCGAGGCGCTCCGTGCGCTCGAAGCGACGGGTGCCCGCGTGGGGGTCGCGACCGGACGCATGGCCGCCTCGCTCGCTCCGCTGCTCGAGTCGGTCGCGCTCTCCGGACCGCACGTGTTCCACAACGGCGCGCAGGTGCTCGACGGAGGGCGCACGGTGGCGCTCGCTGGCATCTCCCCGCAGCAGGTCGATGCGCTGCTCGGGTTCGCCACGACGCGCGACGACCTGACGGTCGAGCTCTACACGGCGACCTCCTGGTACACGTCGAGCCTCGACGAACGGGCGCGCCCGCACTGGGAGCTCCTCGGGGGGCTGCCCGTCGGGCCCCTGCGGTCGTCGAACGACCTCGACGGTCCCGCGATCAAGGCGACGTTCGTGTGCTTCTCGCCGCAGCTGCGCGAGGAGGTCGGCGCGAGCGTGCGGGAGCTCGGCCTGTCCTCCGGCCCCGCAGGCTCGCCCCGGACCCCCGGACTGGTCTACGTCAACGCGACCGCGGCCGGCGTCGACAAGTCCGTCGGCATCCGCGCGGTCGCGGACGACCTGGGGCTCGGGCTCGAGCAGGTCGCCGCCATCGGCGACGAGGAGAACGACCTCGGCGTCCTCGCGGTCGTGGGCACCGCCATCGCGATGGGACAGGCCGACGCGACCGTCCGCTCCGCGGCGCACCTGGTCGCTCCGTCGGTCGAGCGGGACGGGGCCGCGGTCGCACTCTCGGCCCTCGCGGCCCTCGAGCGGTCCTGACGCCGTCGGCTCAGCGCGACCCCGGCACCGAGTAGTTGGGCGCCTCGTGGACGACATCGACGTCGTGCACGTGCGACTCACGGGCCCCGGCCGCGGTCTGGCGCACGAAGCGCGCTCGACGCGCGAGGTCGGGCAGGTCGCGGGCCCCGAGATAGCCCATCCCGGAGCGGAGACCGCCCTCGATCTGCCCGACGACCTCGGCGACCGCGCCGCGGTAGGGCAGGAGCCCGGAGACCCCCTCGGGCACGAGCTTGCCCGCAGCGGACCCGCCGGTCGACTCCTCGGCGCTCCCTGCAGGCGGATCACCCTGGAAGTAGCGGTCCGCGGACCCGGCGCGCATCGCGTCGATGGAGCCCATGCCCCGGTACTCCTTGTAGCGCCGACCGCCGACGAGCACGAGCTCACCGGGGGACTCGTCGGTCCCCGCGAGCAGGTTCCCGATCATCACCGCGGCGGCTCCGGCGGCGAGCGCCTTGACCACGTCGCCCGAGTAGCGCACGCCCCCGTCCGCGACGACGCCGATGCCGAGCTCCGCCCCCACGCCGGCGCAGTCGAGCACCGCACTGAACTGCGGCACCCCGACCCCCGTCACGATGCGGGTCGTGCAGATCGATCCCGGACCGACCCCGACCTTGACGAGGTCCGCTCCGTGATCGACACAGGCGCGGACGGCCTCCGGCGTGGCGACGTTGCCGACCATCAGGACGGCTTCCGGATGTCGGGACTTGCACGCAGCAGCGAACTCGAGGATGCCCGCGGAATGACCGTGGGCCGAGTCGACGGTCACGAGGTCCGCACCGGCAGCCACGAGCGCCTCGAAGCGCTCGAGGCCGTCCCCCCCGACGCCGACCGCGGCACCGCAGAGCAGACGACCGCGCTCGTCCTTGGCGGAGGCCGGGTAGCGCCGGACCTTCTCGATGTCCTTGAAGGTGAACATGCCGACCAACCGTGCATCCGATGGCTCGACGATCGGCAGCTTCTCCACCCGATGGCGCTGCATGAGGTCCCGCGCTTCGTCGAGGGTCGTGCCGGCCACGCCGGTGACCAACCCCTCGGACGTCATGTGCGCCGACACCCTCGAGCCGGGTGCGACCCCGAGGCGGAGGTCCCGGTTGGTCACGATGCCGACCAGCCGGCCGGAAGCGTCGACGACCGGGAAGCCGGAGACGCGGTATCGCCGCATCAACTCGAAGGCACGCTCGACGGGGTCCTCCGGCGAGAGGGTGACGGGGTCGACGATGAAGCCCGACTCCGAGCGCTTGACCGCCTCGACCATCGCGGCCTGCGCCTCGATCGTCGCGTTCTTGTGCACGATGCCCAGGCCACCCTGCCGGGCCATCGCGACCGCCATCGAGGTCTCGGTGACGCGGTCCATCGCGGCAGAGAGCAGCGGGAGGTTCAGCGCGACGCCGGCCGCGAGCCGCGTCGCGATGTCGACCTCGCGGGGCAGGACGGACGACGCCTGGGGCACGAGGAGGACGTCGTCGTAGCTCAACGCTTCCGGGATGGTCACCATCGTCGCGTCAACCCTCCGCGACCGCGCCGAGCTCAGCGAGCGCCGCACGCCACCGCTCCTGGTCGCGCGCCTCGGGGACGGGGTTGAGGTCGCGGTAGCGCACGATGCCGTCGCGGTCGATGAGGAACGTCCCGCGCAGCGCCAGTCCGGAGGCCTCGTCGAACACCCCGTAGGCGCGAGCGACCTCGCCGTGGGGCCAGAAGTCCGCGAGGATCGGGAAGTCGAAGCCCTCGTCACGGGCCCAGCGAGCGTGGACCGCGGTGGAGTCGACGGAGACCGCGATGGTCTCGACCGCGTCGCTGCGGAACACGTCGATGCCATCTCGGATGCCGCAGAGCTCCGCCTCGCACACCCCGGTGAACGAGAGCGGATAGAAGACGAGGAGGACGTGCTTCGCACCACGGAACGAGGAGAGGCGGATCGGCGTGCGGGTCTGGTCGGGCAGCTCGAAGTCGGGTGCGACGTCGCCGATCCCGACCCCCACCGCTCCGACCTCCACCTCGCGCGCCACCTGCGCCGCGGGATGCGGCCGCGCGGGTCGGCCGCGACGATCGCGCCGCTCGGTGCCGAGGCTAGTCGGCGCACCTCTCGCCACCGGTACCGTCGTGCCGACCAGACGCTCGGAGCGAGCACCTGTGGAACCGGTCCCGGTCCCCCCCGCGACCTGCCCGCGGCACCCCGACCGCCCGGCGCCCCTGGGCTGCACACGCTGCGGTCGGCCGATGTGCGTCGAGGATGCCGTGGAGGCGCCGGTCGGCCACCAGTGCATCGACTGCGTGCGGGCGGCCCGACTCCCGGACGGTCCCGTGGGGGTCGCACGGGTCACCCGCGCCCTCGTCATCGCCATCGTCGCCATCCACCTGCTCTCCCTGCTCGATCGCGGCGCCGTGCTCGGTCGCTTCGGGCTGGTCCCGGTGGCCGTCGGCGCCGGCGAATGGTGGCGACTGGGGACCTCGGCGCTCCTGCACGGCAGCCTCCTCCACCTCGGCTTCAACGGGCTGCTGCTCCACCGCCTCGGCGAGGAGCTGGAACTGCGCCTGGGCCATGCACGCGCAGCGGCCCTGCTCGCCGCTGGGGCACTGGGCGGAGCGTTCGGCGTCGTGTCCCTCGCCTGGGCGAGCGCGGCGACCGGGCTGGCGGACGTCCCCCTGCTCGGCCCCCTCCTCGCCACCGCGCCGACCTCGATCAGCATCGGCGCCTCCGGCGCGGTCTTCGGGCTCATGGGCGCGTTCCTCGCCGACTACCGGGCGCGCGGCATCGATCCCTGGCGCACCGACATCGGGGCACTCGTCGTCCTCAACCTCGTCCTGACGTTCCTCGTGCCCGCGATCTCCGTCGGAGGCCACGTCGGCGGCCTCCTCGCCGGGCTCCTCGCGGGTCGTACCCTGCTGGACGGCACCAGCGGCCCGCGGGGTCGCCGCCGTGCGACGCGGCGCGTCGCCCTCGGCACCGTCGTGATGGCCGTGGCCGCCTGGTGGCTGGCACGGGCGACCCTGCTGCTGGTGCTCCCCTGATGCTCGCGCGCCCTCTCACATCGGACCCGAGACGGTGATGACCTCCACGGACGACGTCTTGATGCTCGGGCCGGTCGCGCTCGACCCCGCCGCTCGACGCCGTGCCCTCGAACGCATGTCGTCCGAGCGGCTCGACGTCCTCGTGATCGGAGGCGGCGTGACGGGGGCCGGCATCGCGCTCGATGCCGCGACGCGCGGGCTGACCGTCGCCCTCGTCGAGCAGCGCGACCTTGCCTCGGGCACCTCGAGCCGCTCGTCGAAGCTCCTCCACGGCGGACTGCGCTACCTCGAGCAGCTCGACCTCGGTCTCGTGCGGGAGGCACTGCGCGAGCGCGACCTCCACCTCACGCGGCTCGCACCCCACCTCGCCCGACCGGTCCCGTTCCTCTTCCCGTTGACGCACCGCGCTTGGGAGCGCGCCTACATCGGGGCCGACATCGCCCTCTACGACACGCTCGGCGGCTCTCGCCACCTGCCGCCGCACCGGCACCTCTCGCGCCGTCGGGCGCTCGAGCTCGCACCGGCGCTCCGACGCGACGCGCTCATCGGTGCCATCCGCTACTTCGACGCCAGCGTCGACGATGCCCGTCACACGATGGAGGTCGCTCGGACCGCCGCCGCTCATGGCGCCCACATCGCCACCTCCACCCGGGTCGTCGACCTCGTCCGGGAGGAGGGACGCGTCGCCGGTGCACGCATCCGCGACCTCGAGGGCGGCCGGGAGCTCACCGTCCGCGCGGCGCAGGTGGTCAACGCGAGCGGGGTCTGGACCGACCGGATCCAGGGCCTCGTCGGGCGCGGGCGGATCTCGGTGCGTGCATCGAAGGGCGTGCACCTCGTGGTCCCTCGTGATCGCATCGCCTCGCGCACGGGCATCATCCTGCGCACGGCGACCTCGGTCCTCTTCGTGATCCCGTGGTGGCGCCACTGGATCATCGGGACCACGGACACCGACTGGGGGCTCGACCTCGCGCACCCGGCAGCATCCGCCGACGACATCCGCTACCTGCTCGATCAGGTCAACGGCATCCTGCGCGTCCCCCTCACGCACGACGACGTGGAGGGCGTCTACGCGGGCCTGCGCCCGCTCCTGCACGGCGAGTCGGACGCGACGAGCGAACTCACCCGCGAGCACGCCGTGGCGACGACGTCGGCCGGGCTGATCAGCGTCGCCGGAGGCAAGTACACGACCTATCGGGTGATGGCGGCCGACGCGGTCGACGCGGTCGCTCGGGCCCTCGGTCGGGACGTCCCGTCGAGTCGGACCGGAGCGGTTCCGCTGCTCGGCGCACGCGGTCTCGACGACGTCCGCAGCCATGCGGGCGAGCTCGCGCGCGAGGCCGCCCTCCCGAGCGCCACCCTCGAGCGCCTCCTCGGACGCTACGGCTCACTCACGACCGAGGTCCTGGCGACCGTCGCGGAGCGCCCGGAGCTCGGACGCGAGGTCCCGGGCACCGGAGGACACCTGGCGGCCGAGTTCCGGTACGCCGCGAGCCACGAGGGAGCGCTGCATCTCGAGGACGCGCTCGCGCGCCGGACCCATGTCTCCATCGAGACGTTCGACCGCGGCCTGACGAGCGCGGCCGACGTCGCCCGGCTCCTCGGCGAGGTGCACGGCTGGGACGCGGCCGACATCGACCGCGAACTCTCCCACTACCGCGCGAGGGTCGAGGCGGAGCTCGAGTCGCAGCGCATGCCCGACGACCGGACCGCTGATGCCGCGAGGCTCGGCGCCCCCGATGTCCGCCTCGCGCGGGTCCCGTGAGCGCCGAGGCTCCCGTGCGATCGACCATCGACCGGCCGGAGCGCTGGCGGGTCCTCCTCGCGCCGCGCATGGTCGTGACGCACCTGCTGGTCCTGGTCGTGGCCGCGACCTGCATCGCGCTCGGCCAGTGGCAGCTCGACCGTCTCGAGGGGGTCCGCGCCTCGAACGCGCGCTTGGCCGAGCGCGCAGCGGCCGAGCCCGCGGACCTCAGCACGCTGCTGGCCACCCTGCCGAAGGGCCCAGAGCGCGACACCGCGCTCGGGGCGCTCGAGTTCCGCCGCGTGCGGGCGACGGGGACGTTCCGGGCCGACGAGGAGGTCCTGCACCGCAACCGTTCGCTCTCGGGCCGTCAGGGCTTCCACGTGCTGACACCGCTCGCGCTCGACGACGGCGGGACCGTCCTCGTCGTCCGGGGCTGGGTGCCGGCCGAGTACGACGAGCCCCCCGTGCGCGAGGCCGCGCCGCCGCCCGGACGCGTGACGGTCGTCGGCATCCTCGAGGCCTCGACGCCGCAGCCCCGCTTCGGGGCCCGTGATGCGGAGGAGGGTCGGCTCCTCCGCGTCTTCCACGCCGACACCGACCGCCTGGCGGCTCAGATCACCGGCAGGCTCGCCCCGGTCGTCCTCCGGGCCCTCGCGGGTCCCGAGGCGGCGTCGGAGGCGCCGGTCGACGGGGGGACGCTCCCCATCGTGCTCGGCCCTCCGGAGCTGAGCGAGGCCAACCACCGTTCGTACGCGGTCCAGTGGCACGTCTTCGCCGTCCTCGCGGTCCTCGCCCACCTCGCGTGGATCCGCACGCGCGTGACGCGCGCGGTCTGACCGACCGCGCGTCACGCGACCGTTCGGGCGTCGGGTCGGCGCATCCGGAGGTGGGAGACCCCCCACTCGCGCCCACCGTCGAAGGCGAAGAGCTCCTCACAGGCGATGGTGAAGGTCCGCCACCGTGCGAGCTCGACCCGTGCCCGGGGAGCGCCGAGATCCTCGGCGAAGAGCGCGAGGATCGCGCTCGCATCCTCGTCCAGCCGATGCAGCCACGCCCGGAGCGTGCGGGCGTAGTGGGTCCCATCGATCCACTCGAGGGACTCGACGTCGAGCGATGAGAGCGCACTCGGGAGCCAGTCCTGCGAGGGCATCATCCCCCCGGTGAAGAAGTGCCGGGCCATCCAGTCGCCCCGCTCCCCCGTCTCGAAGAGGTACGGATCGCTGCGGTGGGCGAACACGTGGACGAACAGGCGGCCGCCGGGTCGCAACCACGCGGCGATGCGCTCCCCGAGCTCGCGATGGTTGCGCACGTGCTCGAACATCTCGACCGAGACGACCCGGTCGAAGGCCTCCGGCCGGACCACGTCGGTGTGCGCGTCGACACCGAGTCGCGAGACGTCCGCGGTGCGGACCACCACGTTGTCGAGGCCCCGCTCGCGTGCGACCGACTCGATGTGCTCACGCTGCGTCCGGGAGTTCGACACCGCGACGATGCGCGAGCGCGGGAACCGCTCGGCCATCCACAGCGTGAGGGAACCCCAGCCGCACCCCAGCTCCAGGACGTCCTGACCGTCCTCGAGCAGCGCCGTCGTCGCGGAGCGCTCGAGCATCGCCTCCTCGGCGGCCCCCAGGTCCTCGACGCCCTCCGGCCACCAGGCCGAGGAGTACTTGAGCCTCGGACCGAGCATGCGTTCGAAGAACCCGGTCGGGACCTCGTAGTGCTGACGGTTCGCCTCCTCGACCGCCAGCGTCACCGGACCCTCGGAGAGCGCCGCGAGGAGCGTGGCACGCCGCTGAGCGCGCTCGGCCGGCGTGCCCGCGGTCACCGCCCGGGACCGTGCCGCGAGCAGGCGACGGATCACCGCACGCAGGAGCCGGTCGGGCAGCGCCCTCCGGTCGACGACGGCATCGACGAGGCGCGCGCCGATGGGCGGCCGAGCCCCCGGCACGGTAGGACCGGCCGCGCTCATCTCCCCTCCCTCGACATCGCGGCATCGACGTCTGCCTCACCGAGCGCGACGTGGGGCCCTGCGTACGGGGCGGTCCCGAGGTTCGCGTTCATCGGACGCGCCAGCACGAGCTGGAGGTCCCCGAGGTAGCGCGCGAGGAACGCTCCCTCGCAGTACGCGAGGTAGAACTCCCAACGGCGCACGAAGCGCTCATCGAAGCCGAGCGCGAGCACCCGCTCATGCTCCGAGAGGAAGCGCTCGCGCCACTGGCGGAGGGTCTCGGCGTAGTGCGTCGAGAGGTCCTCGACGTCCTGGACGAAGAGCCGAGAGTCGCGACCCATGGCGGTGGTCATGCTCGCGAGCGAGGGCAGGTAGCCGCCGGGGAACACGTAGCGCTGGATGTAGTCCGGACGCCGACGGTAGGCGCGCTCACGCTGCTCCGGGATGGTGATGACCTGGACGGCGGCGATCCCATCCGGCGCCAGGAGCCGGTCGAGGGCCGCGAAGTAGGTCCCGAGGTAGCGGTGTCCGACCGCTTCGAGCATCTCGATCGAGACGATGCGGTCGTAGCTGCCCTCGACCTCGCGGTAGTCGACGAGGCGGATGTCGACGCGGTCGGCGACGCCGGCCTCCTCGACCGCTCGCCGCGCCCACTCGGCCTGACGCTCGGAGAGCGTGATCCCCGTGACCCGGCAGCCGTGCTGCCGTGCGGCATGGATGGCGAACCCGCCCCACCCACAGCCGATCTCGAGCACGTGCAGGCCGGGCTCCAGGCGGACCTTGCGCGCGAGCATCTCCCACTTCGCCCGCTGCGCCTGCCCGAGGCTCAGGCCGGGCTCGGAGAAGTGCGCGCAGGAGTACGTCATGGTCTCGTCGAGGAACGTCGCATAGAGCTCGTTCGACAGGTCGTAGTGCTCAGCGATGTTGCGCCGTGAGCGGCCGAGGCGGTTCGAGCGCAGCGCATGCCAGACCAGGTCCCCGGCGACGTTGAGGAGCGCGCTGGGCGTGATGGTCCGGAACGCGGAGCGGTTCGCGATCACGATCCGGACCAGGGTCACGAGGTCATCGCAGTCCCACTCGCCGAGGAAGTAGGACTCCCCGGCTCCCACGGATGAGCCGTGGACGAGGCGTCGGAAGAACGCCCAGTCGTGGACGGTGATCCGGGCGCGCAGCGGGGACGACGCGTCCCCGTGCGACCGGGACGACCCGTCCGGTGCGACCAGCTCGACGGTGCCGACCACGAGCCGCGCGAGGATGCGGCTCGTGAGCACGAAGGCGCGCCGCTCGGACCCGCTCGGGGGCCGGACGGTCCGCGACGTCGGCGGGGGCTCGATGGTGGTCGTCATGCGCGCACCTCATGGTCCGTACCGTGTCGGGGGCTCGGGTCGTCCTCGGGATGCCGGTCGTCCTGCGCACCCCGGGGACGTTCGAAGCCGTCGGGCGGTGGGACCGGCCGACGGTGGAAGGGCACGCGCTTGAGCCAGAGGCGCAGCGCGTGCCAGTGGATGGCTGCGATGGTGACCAACGGCATGACGGGATGCCGCAGGAGCACCCGTCGCAGGTTCGCGCCATCGAAGGGTCGACGTCGGCCGTCCTGGGTCGCATCGAGCACCGTGCCCACGTCGTCGTCCACGTCCATGTGCACGAGCACGCGATCGCCCGGGGGAAGGATCGTGAAGCGGTATTGGAGCAGAGAGACCGGGAGGAACGGTGAGACGTGCAGCACCTTGGTGGCCGTCGCACGGAACAACCCGTCGCGACCCTCGAGCAGGTCGTCGAGGACGTAGGCGTGCGCGTCCCCGAAGGTGCTGTTGACCTCGGCGATGACGAGCTCGAGGCGCCCGTCGGCACCATGGGCGAACCACCAGCTGACGGGGTTGAAGACGTGCCCGAGCACGCGCAGGTTGGTCAGGACACGCAGCGGCCCCTCCGGCAGCTCGAGGTCGTGCTCGGCGAGCCACGCAGCGAGCTTCTCACGGACCGGCCGGTCGACGGGTCCGAAGTGGTCGTCGTCGCGGAAGCGCGTGAGGGCCCGACGCCGGTACCCGAATCCGGGCACGTCGCGCTCGAGCCGATCGAGTTCGTCGACGTCGATGAGCACGTGGTACCCGCGCACGCTGAGGGCGTGCGCGCGCGGCCGGCGGCGCCGGTGACGCACGGTCCCCACGTAGATCGCCGAGCCGCTCATCCGGGCCACCGCACACCGAGCCGCTCCGCGACCCGCACGGCCGACCACAACCCGTCCTCGTGGAAGCCCCAGCGCTGGTAGGCACCGACGAAGTGCGTTCGCTGCCGCCCGGAGAGCTCGTCGAGCCGGTCCTGGGTCGCGACCGACCCGGCGTCGTACCCCGGGTGCGTCACGACGTCGTGGAGATGGACGCTGTCCGGCCGAGGCGCACGCGCGGGGTTGAGCGTCACCAAGTGATGCGGCGGACGCGCATGGCCCTGCAACCGGTTGAGGTCGTAGGTCAGGCTCACCTGCTCACCGGGCACTCGGCAGTCCTCGAGCAGGTAGTTCCACGACGCCCACGCCGCGCGAGCGTGGGGCATCAGGGCGACATCGGCATGGACGTAGCGTTCGTTGTGGGAGTAGGTCCAGGCGCCGAGCAGTTCCCGCTCCTCGTCGCTCGGATGGGCGAGCATCGAGAGCGCCTCGTCCGCGTGCGTCGCGATGACGACCTCGTCGAAGGTGAGGCCCGTCCCGTCGGCGAGGCGGATCCTGACCCCCTGCGCATCGCGATCGATCCGGACCACCTCCGCACCGACGTGCACCCGATCGCCGAGGGCCGCGGCGACACGGTCGACGTAGCTGCGCGCCCCACCCGTGATGGTCCGCCACGCGAGATGGCTGCGCACCCCGAGCAGACCGTGGTTGTCGAGGAACGTGAGGAGGCTCGCGACGGGGAAGGCGCCGATCGGCCCGGTCCCCGACGACCAGATCGCCGCGGCCATCGGCAGCAGGTAGTGCCGCGAGAACCCGTGCGAGAAGCCCGCCTCGGTGAGGAAGCGGTCGATGGACAGGTCCGCCATGCGCCCATCGGAGCGTGCCGCGCGACCGAGTCGGTTGAACCGAGCGATGTCGGCGACCATGCGCAGGTAGGACGGAGAGACGAGGTTCCTCGGCTGGGCGACGAGCCCACGTGCGCTGCCCGCGTACTCGAGATCGCACCGTTCGCAGCGCAGCGACCACGACATGTCGGACGGCCCGGTGACGACCCCGAGCTCGTCGAGGAACCGGACGAGCAGCGGGTAGGTCGTCTCGTTGTAGACGATGAACCCGGTGTCGACCGGGACCGTGGCGCCCTCCCCCGCCGGGAGGTCGAGCGTGTGGCTGTGGCCCCCCAGACGGCCCTCGCGCTCGAGGAGGTGGACCTCGTGGTGACGGGCGAGGAGCCAGGCCGCCGCCAGGCCGGACACGCCGGACCCGACCACCGCGATCCGCACCGTCCACCCTCCACCGAGCGCGCACCGCGCCCGTGAACGCCCCGAGGGTAGGCCCCGGGCGGGCGACGGCCACGCGCGCTGCGCAGGGCAGCATCGGGCGCGAACGGGACCCCCGGTGCCCCCGTGGCCCTCACGAGTACCGTCCTCGGGGCGGCTCGCGCACGGCCATGGCGTCGAGCCACGGGTGGCGACGCGGGGAGGGGCCTCCGATGGTCGAGGGCCTGCTCGACGTGGTGGCGGGCGAGTGGCGCCGGGAGGACCGCCTGCGCGACGGCACGCCGGTGGTGCTGCGCTCGATCCGGCCGTCGGACCGCGAGCACCTCGCGGCGGCGTTCGAGCGACTCTCCCCCGCCTCCCGCTACCTGCGGTTCCACACCGAGCTCGATCGCCTGAGCGGCACGCAGCTCGACTTCCTGACGCGGGTGGATCATTACGACCACGAGGCCGTCGTCGCGCTCGACCCGACGGCGCCAGTCCAGCCGGGACTCGGGATCGCGCGCTACGTGCGCGACACGGACGAGCCGTCGATCGCCGAGGCCGCGGTCACCGTCGCCGACGAGCACCAGGGGCGTGGCGTGGGGACGCTGCTGCTCGGCGCCCTCGCCGCACGAGCGCGCGCCGCGGGCATCGACGCGTTCCGCTCCTACGTCCTCGACGGCAACACGATGATGCTGCGGGTCTTCGACGACCTCGGTGCGACGCGGCGTCGCGATGCGGGCGGGCCGTGGCGCGTCGACCTCGACCTGCCAGAGCTCGAGCGGGACGTGCCCGACTCGCCCGTGGGTCGCGCCTTCCTGCGGATCGCCCGCGACGAGCATGTGCTCATCAGCGAGCTCCCTCCCATCTGGAGCGCCCGCCGCCGGAGCCGGCGCCACGGTTACAGCATCGACACCGCCGACGACCCGATCGAGGACGAGCGCGAGCTCGTCGCCGCGGAGCTCGAGCGCTGGCTCGCGGACCGCGG
>JBEAQO010000198.1:0-9183 GCA_041163825.1 Actinomycetota bacterium
ACGATGGCCGGAGCGGACGTCCGCTGCTCGGCGAGCACGGCCGTGAGCACCGCCTCCGGGTCGGCGAGCCCGACCCGGCGCGAGAGGTCGGCCGCGTCGGGCTCGTCGCGCCAGGCGAAGGCCGCGGCCGCGAGGAACGCCGGTCCATCGAGGTCGTCGGCGGCGAGCCCGAGCGCGAGGTGCATGAGGAGCTTCGCGGCGACCCGGTCCTGGTCGGACACCCCCGCGACGAGCGGAGCCCAGTCCCCGAGCGAGCCATCGTCGACGATGGGCGCGTGGAGGCGCACGTGCTTGGCGCGCACCGGGAGCGGCTGGTGGACCTCGAGGTCGGCCGGCGCCTCGCCCTCGGCGAGCCACGCCGCGAGCGGCCGCGCGGTCGCCCATGCCCGCTCGACGTCGGCCTCGCGCTCCGAGGCGCGCATCGCGAGCACCCGGGCGGGATCGACGCTGTAGCTGACGTGCCCCCGCCCGAGCGTCGCGACCTGCGCGAGCGCGTGCTCCTCCGACCACCAGCCGGACACGCGCTTGCCGCGCGCGAACGCCGCGGGCGCCGCGAGGTCGAAGGCCTCGACCGGCCCGAGCCGGCCGGAGAGGTCGACCCGGGTGCGCAGCCCGTCGAGCTCGATGAGGGGCAGGCGCCGCACCGGGGTCAGGTGGTGGACGGTGACGCGACTCACGAGGCGGCCCTCCCGTCGTCGGCGGTCCCGGCGAACGTGGGGTCGGCGGCATCGGCGCGCTCGACGTCGTCGCGCGCGATGCCGAGCAGGAAGAGGATGGCGTCGAGGTAGGGGACGGTCACGGCCGTGTCGGCCGCGGCCCGCACCACGGGCTTCGCGTTGAAAGCGATCCCGAGCCCGGCGGCCGCGATCATGTCGAGGTCGTTCGCGCCGTCCCCGATGGCGACCGTCTGCTCGAGCGGGACGTGCTCGGCCTCGGCGACGCGCCGGAGCACCTCGGCCTTGCCGGTGCGGTCGATGACGGTCCCGACGAGCCCGCCGGTGAGCACGCCGTCGACGACCTCGAGCTCGTTCGCGGCAGCGTGCGCGATGCCGAGCTCGGCGGCCAGTCGATCCGTGACGCGCGTGAACCCGCCCGAGACGATCGCGACCGCGTAGCCCAGCCGGTGCAGCGTCCGGACGAACGTGCGTGCCCCGGGAGTGAGCCGAAGACCCTCGGCGACCCGATCGACCACCGCGACCGGGGTGCCCGCGAGCCGGGCGACGCGCTCACGCAGGCTCGCCTCGAAGTCGAGCTCGCCGGCCATCGCCCGGCGCGTGACCTCGGCGACCTCGTCGCCGCAACCGGCCTCGATGGCGATGAGTTCGATGACCTCGTCCTGGATCAGCGTCGAGTCGACGTCGAGCACCACCAGGCGCTTCGCGCGGCGCGCCAGCCCCTCGCGCTGCACGGCGACATCGACCTCGTGCTCGGCGGAGGCCGCGACGAGCGCCGCGCGCATGGCGCCCTCGTCGCCGCCCGTCACGACGAACTCGTAGGCGAGCACGGGCTGGCGCGCGAGACGCACGAGCCGGTCGATGTTGCCGCCGGCACCGGCGATCGCACCGGTGATGGCGGCGAGCGCGGCCGGCGCGAGCGCGCGACCGATGACGGTCACCACCGCGCGATCGCCGGCGGGCCGCAGGGCGGCCGGCTCGTCCTCGGCGACCTCGAAGTCGACCTCCAGTCCGAGCTCGCGCCCGACGAAGAGGAGGTCCTTCAGCACCGCGTCGTCCTCGTCGGCCGAGACGAGGAGGTCGAGGGTCAGCCGACCCCGGATGACGACCTGGTCGGCGTCGACCAGCTCGACCCCTGCGGCGGCGAGCACGCCGAGCAGGCGCGCCGTGATGCCCGGACGGTCGCGTCCGGTCAGGCGCAGCAGCAGGGTGCGGTGGTGGCTCATGAGGGCGAGCGTAACCGCGGGGGGTCGCGCGCCCGCGGCGGCCCGCGGCGGTCCGCGGCGACCCGTGGCGGCCGCACCGCTCGCGACGCCCTGCCCGGATCCCACGACGGTGTCCAGAGCCCGGGGCCGCCGTAGGCTCGCGCCATGGTCACCCTGAACCCGCGCCTCGATGCCCTCGGCGCGCACCCGCTGGCACGCCTGCAGCGGCTCGTCGCCGACCGTCGCGCCTCCGGCGAGGTCC
The DNA here is from genome assembly GCA_041163825.1 of Actinomycetota bacterium. GTDB lineage: Bacteria > Actinomycetota > Nitriliruptoria > Nitriliruptorales > Nitriliruptoraceae > JBEAQO01. Next base: position 2,142 of record JBEAQO010000198.1, read on the forward strand.
TCGTCGACCTCTCGATCGGCGATCCCGACGAGGAGACCCCGGCCGCGATCCGCGAGGCGCTCGTCGCGGCCGTCACGCCGGTGAGCTCGTACCCGCTCGCGGCGGGGAGCCGCGACCTGCGTTGTGCCATCGCGGGATTCCTCGCACGCCGTCACGGGGTCACGGTCGACCCGGACCGCCACGTGCTCGCGAGCTCCGGGTCCAAGGAGGCGATCTTCCACCTGCCGCTCGCCGTCATCGACCCCGACGGGCCGCGACGTCACGTCCTGTACGGCACGCCCGGCTACCCGATCTACGCGCGCGGGACGCTGCTCGCCGGAGGCGTCCCCGATCCGGTTCGCCTCACCCACGAGTGCGGCTGGCGCCTCGACCTCGCGGCGCTCGCCCAGCGGGAGCCCGAGCGCGTGGCGCGTGCGGCGATCGTCTGGATCAACCACCCGCACAACCCGACGGGCGCGTGCGTGGACCGGGGCTGGCTCACCGAGCAGCTCGCGGTCGCGCACGAGCACGACCTCCTCGTCTGCTCCGACGAGTGCTACCAGGAGGTCTGGTTCGACGCGCCCCCGCCGAGCGTGCTCGAGGCGACCGCGGCCATGACCGGCGGCGAGCCCGAGGGCGTGCTCGCCTTCCTCTCGCTCTCGAAGCGCTCGGGGATGACCGGCTACCGCTCGGGGGCGATCGTCGGCGACGCGGCGGTCATCGCGCGGCTGCGCGAGCTCCGCGACAACACGGGCAGCGCCTCACCGCCGTTCGTGCAGGCCGCGGCCGCGGCCGCCTGGGCGGAGCGGGACCACGTCGGCGAGCGTCGCGCGGTGTTCGCGGCCAAGCGCGAGCGGGTGCTCGCCCTGCTCGACGAGCTCGGGCTCGAGGTGTCGGGCTCCGAGGCCACGTTCTACGTGTGGCTCCGGGTCCCGGGCGGCGACGACCTCGCCTACGCGGAGGGCCTCCTCGCCCACGGGGTCGTCGTCACCCCGGGCCGCGCGTTCGGGGACGGCGGCGAGGGCTGGCTGCGACTCGCGCTCGTGCCGACGCTCGCGGGCCTCGAGGATGCCGCCGTGCGCTGGCGCGACGCGATCGCCGCCGGATCGGTTCCAGAGGCCCGCGCCTGACGTCGACGTCACCCGCTCCCGGGCCGTCACCCGCTCCCGGGCCGTCACCCGCCCCCCGAGCCGTCACCCGCCCCCGAGCCGCCGGGCCGCACGGGAGAACGCGACGACCGCGAGCGCGGAGACGAGCGCGAGGCCGCCGGCCAGCACCACGTCACCGTCCGGCGCTCCGAGCGCCGGATCTCCGACACCGGTGCCGACCGGCCAGGGCCAGAGCACCCGCACCGAGCCGACCATCAGCCCGACGAGTGCGGCGAGCACCACGTCGTGGGCGCGGACGAGCAGCGCATCCAGCGCGGTCGCCGACGCCGCGAGCCCGGCGACCATTCCGATGGCGAAGGGCAGGAGGACGATGAGGTCGCGCGCGGCGACGGCGCCGATCACGACCGGGTAGAGGCCGAGGACGAGCAGCAGGAACGAGCCCGAGACGCCCGGGAGGATCCAGGCCGACACGGCGAGCGCCCCGGCAGCGGCGAGGGTGACCGGGCCCGGTGCCGCGACGACACCGGGGCTCGCCCCGAGGGCGACGAACGTCCCGATGGCCGCCGCGACGACGACGAGGGCATGGTGGGGCCGCGCCGAACGGAACTGCCGGCGGGCGACGATGGCGGACCCCGCGACGAGCCCGAGGAAGACCGAGCTCATCGCGATCGGCTCGGCGGCGAGCAGGCCCTCGACCCCGGTCGCGAGCGTCAGGAGCGCCAGCGCCATGCCGACGAGCAGTGGGACGAGGAACGTCGGGTCGAGCCGCCGGAGCGCCTCGAGCATGGCGCGTGGCCGCAGCGTCAGCAGTGCGACGAGGGCAACAGCGCCCGTTCGGATCTGCTCGACGAGCCGCGCGTAGAGGCCGGCGACGAGCGCGACCGTGCCGCCGGAGAAGCCCGGTACGAGCTCGGCGGCACCCATGCCGAGCCCGGTCGCGAACGCGTGGAGCGCATGGCGTAGGCGTCCGCGCCGAGCCGGGCTCACAGGACCCGTGGCTGCTCGTTGCCGACCGCGTCGATGCCCTTGCGGAAGTCGGTGAACAGCAGCAGCAGCCCGCCCGAGATGAAGAACGCGATCAGCACCAGCAGTGCCTCCCTGTAGGAGCCGAAGGCGCCGTAGGCGAACACGAACGCGAGCTGCCCGAGCACCGAGGTGCCGCGGTCGGAGATCTGGTAGAAGCCGAAGAACTCGGCCTCGCGCTGCTTGGGGACGAGGTGGCTGAAGAGCGAGCGCGAGAGCGCCTGCGTGCCACCGAGCACGAAGCCGATGGCCGCTGCGAGCGCGAAGAACACCGGCACGTTGCCGGCGGGGACGAAGCGGCCGTAGACGACGACGGCGCTCCACAGCGCGAGCGTCCAGAGGACCACCGACTTCGCACCCGCGCGGCTCGCGAGCGCCCCGAGCGCCAGCGCACCGAGGAACGCGACGAACTGCACCATCAGGATGGCAGCGGTCAGCGTCCCGAGCTCGATCCCGAGCTCCTCGGTCGCGTAGGAGCCGGCGGCGTAGATGACCGTGCCGACACCGCCGTTGAAGAGCAGGAACGCGACCAGGTACTTCAGCGTCTCCGGGTACTCGCGCAGTTGCCTGGTGGTGCGCCGGAGCTCGCGGAAGGCCCCCGTGACCGCACCGGCCGCGGTGCCCTCGGTGCGCAACGCCGGGCCGTCCTCGAGCCGACGCAGCGGGATGATGGTGAACAGCGCCCACCACAGCCCCGCCGAGGCGAGGCTGACGCGCACGGCGGTCGCGCCGACGAGGCCCGCGGGCTCGAGGAGGTAGATCGCGAGGTTGATCGCCAGGAGCGTCCCGCCCCCGATGTAGCCGAGCGCCCAACCGCGCGAGGAGACCCGGTCCCGATCGTCCGCGTCGGCGATCTCCGGGAGGAACGAGTCGTAGACGACGATGGACGCGGCGAAGGCGAGGCTCGCGCCGAGCGCGAGCAGCACCCCGAGGACCCAGCGGCCGGGCACGATGAACCACATCGCGCCGGTCAGCACGGCACCGGTGTAGGCGGTCCCGGCGAGCCACCGCCGCTTGTGCTCGGAGCGGTCCGCGAACGCGCCGACGATCGGCAGCAGGACGACCTGGAGCGCGGCCGAGATGGCGAGCGCGAGGAAGAACACCTGCTGCGGCGCGACCGGGACCCCGAGGAAGGGGACGGTCCCCTCCGGCCCGGCGGCGGCCTCGGCGACGGCGATGAGGTAGGGGCCGAGGAACACCGTGCCGACGGTCGTCGGGAAGGACGAGTTCGCCCAGTCGTAGAAGTACCAGCCGCGCTGCTGGCGCGTGTCCCGACGCTTCGCCGGCCGCATCTCGGTGCTCATGACCGCGTCCTCCCCGCTCCGTCCGCGGCGCCTCCCGCGCCGCGGTGCGGACCCGATGCTAGGAGCGTCGGGCCGCCGGGAGCGTCACCACGCGCCCCGGCGCTCGAGCAGCCCCTTGAGCGGCGCGACGGCGTCGGTGACGATGCCGTGGACGCCGAGCTCCACGAGCGCGTCCATCCGACCGGGGTCGTTGACGGTCCAGACGTGGACCGGGACCCCGAGCGAGGCCGCGAGCTCGAGCAGGCGACGCTCGACGATGGGCAGCGGACCGACACGCTCGGGCACCTGCAGCAGGTCGGCGGGGAAGCGCTCGCTCCGGCCGGCGCGCCGGACGGCACGTCCGTGTCGGCGGCCGGCACCGATCCCGGTCCGACCGGCGACGGCGCTGCGGGCACGCAGCGCCAGCACCTCGCGGGGTCCCGCGGAGGTCGCGACCGCCCGCCCGAAGCGGGTGCGCACGGCCCGCACCCGCGCATCGTCGAACGAGCCGATGCACACGCGCGCGAGGAGGCTCGGGGTACGTGCGAGCAGCGCCAGCATCGGCGCGACCGCCCCATCGGCCTTGAGGTCGACGGTGAAGCGGACCTCCGGGAAGCTGGTGACCAGCTCCTCGAAGGTGGGGATGCGCCCGCCGTCGCCCTGCGGTCCGAGGACCCGGGCGCGGCGGACATCGTCCAGGGTCAGCGCGGCGATCGGACCCCGGCGATCGGTGACCCGATCGAGGGTCGTGTCGTGGAAGGCGACGAGCACGCCGTCGGCGGTCGCGTGGACGTCGGTCTCGAGGTGCCGGTAGCCGAGGGTCACCGCCGCAGCGAACGCCTCGAGCGTGTTCTCCCCCGGGCCGTCGTCGGCCGCATCGCCCCGGACGTCGCCCGCACCGGGGCGCGCACCGGGGCCCGCGGAGGCGCCGGGCCCGTGGGCGCCGCCCCGGTGGGCGATGGCCTCGACGCCGCCCCGGACGTGCGCGAGCGCCTCGATGAACGGGTGCATCCGACCTCCCCGTGGGGACCGCCTCGACCGGACGAGCGTACGCGCGGCACCCCGGACGGTTGGCGCCCGAGCACTAGCCTCGCCGTGGTCGACCTCGATCCCGGACGGCGGCGGACCGAGAGCGACCACGGACCAGGAGACGCGCGGACGATGGGTGGAGCGGCGGCGTGGGGCATCGGGCTCGCGACGGCCTCGGCCGGTCGCGTGCTCGAGGTCTGGTACCCGCGCCTCGGGCTCGAGGGCCCCGAGGCGGACGCTCTGGCACGGGTCATCGGCACCGCCCACGGCACGGTCCGGCTCCAGCGCCGGCCCGACGACCTCCCGACCGGCACGGGGGGCGGCGCGGCGCTCGGCGCGGTCGTCGAGCACCTGCTCGCGGCCAGCGCGGCGCCGACGCTGCGTCACGACCTCGAGCGCGCCGTCGTCGCCACCGTGATCGCCGACCTCGACGACGCCCCCGAGGGCCCCGAGGACGCGCTGCTCCGCCTCCACCTCCTCTCCCACCGCCACGTGCTGCCGCACGGCTGCTCCCTCGAGGGGCTGTTCTCGCTGCTGCCGAACGTCGTGCGCTCCGACATCGGACCGTTCGACGTCGAGCGATTCGACGACGCGGCGGTCGCGCTCGCCGCCGACGGGGTGCGCCCGCGGGTCACCGGCATCGATCGCTTCCCGCGCATGACGGACTTCGTCGTCCCGACCGGCGTGCGCATCGCCGATGCCGACCGAGTGCGGCTCGGCGCGCACCTGGCACCCGGCACGACCGTGATGCACGAGGGCTTCGTGAACTTCAACGCCGGCACGCTCGGCGCCTCCATGGTCGAGGGGCGGATCTCCGCCGGGGTCGTCGTCGGGGACGGCACGGACCTCGGCGGGGGCTGCTCGATCATGGGGACGCTCTCGGGCGGGGGGACCGAGGTCGTCCGGGTCGGCGAGCGCTGCCTGATCGGCGCGAACGCCGGCATCGGTATCTCGCTCGGTGACGACTGCATCGTCGAGGCCGGCCTCTACGTGACCGCCGGCACGAAGGTCACCCTGCCCGATGGGCGCATCGTCGCCGCCCGGACCATGAGCGGCCGGAGCGGGATGCTCTTCCGACGCGACTCGGTCACCGGCCGGGTGATGCTGTTGGAGCGCGACGGCAGCTGGGGGACGCTCAACGCCGACCTTCACGCGAACGAGTGAGGCGTCCCCGATGAGCGACGCGGCCGCGCTGCGCACGGAGCTCGTCGTGCGGCTGCTCGAGCAGCTCGCCATCCCCTCCCCGACCGGCGAGGAGGCGGCGCTCGCCGACGCGATCCAGGCCCACTACGGCGCGCTCGGCGAGCCGGTCGTCCGCGTCGGGGACAGCCTCGTCGTCGGCGACCTCGACGATCGGCGTCCGCTGATCGTGCTGGCCGGCCACCTCGACACCGTGCCGGCGACCGACGCGGACCGTGAACCGCGCCTCGAGGTCGTCGACGGCGCCGAGGTCGTCGTCGGCCGGGGCGCCTCCGACATGAAGTCCGGCAACGTCGTCGCGATGCACTGCTTCGAGGACGCCGACCTGCGGGCGAGCTCGCCGTACGCGCTCGCGCTGGTGCTCTACGCCCAGGAGGAGGGCCCGGCGGCCGACAACGAGCTCGCCCGGGTGCTCGCGGAGGTCCCGGCGCTCACGAGGGCGGGACTCGCGATCGTGATGGAGCCGACCGATGGCACGGTCGAGCTCGGCTGCATGGGCGGGCTCCACGCGCTGGTCACGTTCCGTGGCCGTGCCGCCCATTCGGCACGGCCCTGGCTCGGGACCAACGCGCTCACCGCGGCCGGCCGCTTCCTCGCCGCGATGGATGCGCTCGAGCCGGTCGACGTCGAGGTCGACGGGCTCGTCTGGCGCGAGGTCGTGGTCGCGACCCGCGCCTGGACGGGCGGGCTCGGGCCCACCGGGACCGAGCGCACCGGTGGTGGAGCGAACGTCGTGCCGGAGCGCTTCACCGTGGACGTGAACCATCGCTTCGCGCCCTCACGGACGCTCGAGGCCGCCGAGGCGGAGCTCATGGCGCTGCTCACCGAGCTCGCCGATGCCCTCGACGACGTCATCGTCGAGGTGGAGGTCGTCGACCGCGCCCCGCCGGCCCCGCCGGCCCGCCACGCGCCGGCCGTCGCGGCGCTCGTCGACGCGCTCGGTGTCGAGGTCCGGCCCAAGCAGGCCTGGACCGACGTCGCCCGCTTCGCCGCCGCCGGCGTGCCGGCGGTCAACCTCGGGCCCGGCGCGACCGCCGAGGCCCATCAGCGCGGGGAGCACGTCCCGATCGACGCGCTCGTGGCCGTCGCGACCGCCCTGCGCGCCGCGCTGGGCTGAGCCGCTCGCCGGGCCGAGGCCGCCGCCGCGGCACGGTCGCTCGGCGACCGGGCCGGGCCCGACCGCCGAGCGACCGTGGCAGGTGCGGCGTCAGCGGCGGCAGACGACCCCGCCGCAGTCCCCGAGGCCGTTGTCACGGGCACGGTTCCCGCGGCCCGGGAGGTCCGTGTCGAAGATCGCGATGAACCCGAACCCCCCGTTGCGGTACGCGCGGTTCGAGGACACGATGAGCGGCTCGACCTCGTCGGGGACGAGGAAGAAGCCGTTGCCCCGGGCCCGGTCGACCCGGTTGCCCGTGATGT
>JBEAQO010000199.1:0-3228 GCA_041163825.1 Actinomycetota bacterium
GGCTGCGCGCCGGCTACTCGCTGCCGCAGGCGTTCGAGGCGGTCGCCCAGGTCGGTGCCGAACCGACGAGCTCGGAGTTCTCGCGCCTGCTCGCGGAGGTGCGGGTCGGCCGGGACCTCGATGACGCGCTGCGCGACCTCGGTCGGCGGGTCGCGAGCAGCGACTTCGACTGGGTCGCGATCGCGCTCGAGGTCAATGCCGAGGCGGGTGGGGACCTGAGCGAGGTCCTCGAGACGGTGGAGCGCACCATCCGCGAACGTGCGAGCCTCGGGCGCACCATCCGCTCGCTCAGCGCCGAGGGGCGGGTCTCGGCCGCCACCATCTTCGCGCTGCCCTTCGTGACCTTCGGCGTCATCGCGCTCGGCAGCCCCGAGTACGTCGCGCTGTTCCTCACGGACCCGACGGGGATCGTGATGGCGTCGGTGGCCCTCGGGCTGCTCGCCGTAGGCGGCCTGTGGTTGCGCCGCATCATCCGGGTGGCGTTCTGATGTGCCGGGGGACAGCGTGATGGTGGTCCCGTCCGGGCTCCTGCTGCCGGTCGTGCTCGTCGCGGGGGCCGTCCTGCTGCTCACGGCGACGCTGCTCTCCCTCCGGGACCCGGTGCGCCGGCGCGCCGAGCCGTCCTGCGACAGCGGCTCGACCGGGCCGGTCTCGGAACGACGACGACGCCCGAGGCGTTCGTCCTGCAGAAGGCGGGGCTCGCGCTCGCCGGTGCCGCGCTGGCCGTGCTCGCGCTCCTCGGCGGGGTCCGCGGCCCGGCGGCGCTCGTCGCGCTCGCGATGCCGGCGCTGCTCTTCGCCCTGCCCGACCTCCGCCTCTCCTCGCGGGCGACCGAACGGCAGCGGGCGATCGTGCAGTCGCTCGCGGAGACGCTCGACCTGATGACCATCACCGTGGAGGCGGGTGTGGCCTTCGAGGCCTCGATGGTGCGCGCCGCGCAGAGCTCCACGGGGCCGCTCGCCGACGAGCTCACGCGCACCATGCAGGAGGTGCAGGTCGGGGCCCCCCGGGCGCAGGCGCTGCGCGACCTCGCGACCCGCTGCGACGTGGAGGACCTGACCACGTTCGTGTCCGCGATCATCCAGGCGGAGCGCTACGGCGTCCCGATCACGCGCGTGCTGCGGGTCCAGTCCGCGGAGCTCCGGGACAAGCGTCGCCAGCGTGCCGAGGAGGCGGCGATGAAGATCCCTGCCAAGGTCATCCTCCCGCTCGCGGTCTGCATCCTGCCGGCGATGATGCTGCTGGTGGTCGGCCCAGCGATCCTGCAGATCGTCCGCTCCTTCGCGCAGCTGTGAGCGGACCGGCGGCCCTGCTGATCACGCTCCCGCTCGCGGCCCTCGGCGGGACCACCGCCGCGCTCGCCGTCGGGCGACTCCTCGTGCTGCGGGACCGCCCGCCCCCGTCCCGGGTCGCGCGCTGGGGGATCGGTGCCCTCGGAGCCGGGGCGCTGCTCGCGGTCGGGCTCGGCTCGGACCTCGCCGCGGGATGGCTGGCGCGTCCGGCCGCGGCGGTGCTCGCCGTGGCGCTCACGTGGGCCGTCGTCGTCGCCGCCGCGACCGACGTCCTGGCGCGGCTCGTGCCCGACCCGCTCTCCCTCGGGACGCTCGTGGCGGTGCTCGGGCTCCTCGCGGTCGACGCCGCACTCGGAGGCGACGTCCGTCCCGCGCTCATCGCCGTCGCGGTGACGGCCGCGGTCGTGCTCGTCCTCGCCCTCCCCGCGCTCCTGCACCGCGCGCGCACGGGGCGGAGCGCCCTCGGGGGAGGGGACCGCAAGTTCGTCCCGGTGGTCCTCCTCGGCCTCGCGGTGCTCGCACCTCGGAACGCGCTCGAGGCCACCGTGGTCGCCGCATGGAGCGCCGGCCTGCACGCGATCGTCCTCGTCGTGCGGGCCGGGGGATCGGTCGCTCCTGCGCCGGCAGCGTCGGGCTCGACCGCGGTGCCCGTCCCGGTGGCGGGGACGCTGCCGTTCGCGCCGCACGTCGCCCTCGGGACGCTCGTCGCGCTGCTCGTCGGCTGAGGGCGGCCCATCGGGGCGCCCCGTGCTCAGCCCGCGACGGACCCGCCCCCGAGGACGGCGACGACCTCGGGCAGCTCCTTGACCGGTCGCGTCATCGTGATGCGGACCCCGCTCTCCGGGGACATGCCGAGCGCGAGCAGGGAGGGGAGGTCCCCGCCGGCGGCGAGCCAGGCGTCGAATCCCTCGCGCGTGACGTCGACCAGCGTGAAGGGCGTGGACCCGGTGATCTGCACGTCCCCGAAGGGCACCTGGCACACATCGAACGAGGTCAGCCCCGGGTAGCGGTCGAAGGCGGCCGCGGCGAAGCGCCGCGTGAGGGCCACCATGCCCTCGAGGTAGTCCTCGGGGGTCGAGCCCTCCGCTGGCTCGAGGTAGAGCGCGAGGTGCGTGCCATCGGGGTCGGGGTCGGTCGAGCCGCCCTCGCGGTCGATGAGGGAGGCGCGCGTGAGCCTCGTCCCGGTCGAGTCGAGGTCGTCCGCGAAGGCGACGGTCAGTCCGTCGAGCTCCGCGGGCGGCAGGCCCACCGAGACGGCGTCGGGCCCTCCGGGTCCGGGCATCTCGGGGTCGGGCGTCGGGTCCGACTCGGGTGCCGGGGCGGGCGCTGCCTCGGTCGTCGGCGGGCCGGACTGCGTGACGCCGCAGGCCGCGAGCGACAGCGCGAGGAGCGCGATCACGACCCCGTCCCGACATGACGTGGTCGCGGACGAACCCCTTCGCGCCAGCGGCGGCAGCATCCGCGCTCCTCCTCGAGGCCCGGGCTCCCGTGCGCTCGGTCCCGGTGCGCTCGGCTCGGGTGACGTCGGGACGGTCCGACAGCGGCCCAGCGCGAGCGAGCGTACGCGCCCGGGTCGGACGGCCCCCCGCTCCGGCCGCCCGCTATCCTCGCGCCCGATGGGCGATCGGCCCCCGCCCGAGCGGTGTCGGCCCATCGACCGGCCCGAGGCGGCGTAGCTCAGAGGTAGAGCAAGCGGCTCATAATCGCTGTGTCGGTGGTTCGAGTCCACCCGCCGCTACCGCACCAGCACGACCCACCCCGTCCCACCCGATCCCGGCGGTCGCCCGCGCCCGCCGAGCACCACGAGGAGCACCCGATGGCCAAGGAGAAGTTCGAGCGGACGAAGCCGCACATGAACATCGGCACGATCGGGCATGTGGATCATGGGAAGACGACGTTGACGGCGGCGATCACGTCGGTGTTGGCCAAGCACAAC
>JBEAQO010000200.1:0-5059 GCA_041163825.1 Actinomycetota bacterium
TGCTCGAACCCGCCGCGCGGGGCGCGTGCTCGACCGTCACGTTGACGGGATGGTGGGTGTACATCGTCAGCACACCGGGCAGGAAGGGCGCCGGGCCCCGGTGTCCGACCACGCGGTCGACCAGCGGCCGCCGGATCGCACGGAAGTTGCTCGGCCGCACCGCGCTCGGTGACGCGAAGATGCGTCGGGACAGCCTGCGCACGAGGCGGCTCCCTGCCCGACGGAACCAGTGGTGCTGCCGGCGCTCGGAGTCGCCCAGCACCAGATCGACGGTCGGGTCCGCCTCCAGCGCGGCGAGCAGCCGTTCGATCTGGCTCGGTGGGTTCTGCAGGTCGTCGTCCATCGTCACCACGACCTCGCCCCGGGCACGCGCGAGCCCGCACAGGAGCGCGAGGTGCTGACCCGAGTTGCGCAGCAGACGGAAGGCCCGCACCTCCGGGTGCTCCACCGCCAGCCCGCGGACGACCTCCCAGGACGCGTCGGGGCTCGCGTCCTCGACGAGGACGAGCTCGAAGGGCCGCCCCGCCGTTCGCAGCTCGGCCAGGGTCTCGGTGACGGTCCGGCCGACGATCGACGCCGAGCGGAACACCGGGATCACGACGCTGACCTCGACCCGGGGCCCCCCGGGGGCGGAGCTCGGCTCGCCGGTCACGGTGCGGCTCCTGCTGGTCGGGGTCGACGCCACCGTCGGAGGGTGCGCGGAACGGACCCTAGCGAGCCCCCGCGCGGGCGATCCGGCCCGGCCGACCGGATCGCACCCGACGAGCCGTCGGGTGCCGGGCTACCCTCCCGACGCTCGGCCCCAGGAGGGAAGCCGTCCATCCTCGGGACGGACGCGAGCGCCCCGAGGTCCGAGCCGAGGTCCAGGATGCCGGACGCCATGGACCCGATCCCGTTCAACCGCGCCCCCATCGGGCCCGACGAGCTCGCGGCGGCGACGGCGATCCTCTCCACGGGCCGCATCGCCGGCAACGGTCGGGCCGGTGAGGCCGCCGAGGTGGCGCTCTCGGCGATCCACGGTGGGGCGCGGACCCTGCTGACGACCTCGTGCTCGCACGCCCTCGAGCTCTCCGCGCTCCTGCTCGAGCTCCGCCCCGGCGACGAGGTCATCGTGCCGGCCTTCACCTTCGTCACCTCGGCGAGCTCCTTCCTCCTGCACGGCGGGACACCGCGGCTCGTCGACGTGCGGGCCGACACCCTCAACCTCGACATCGACGCGGTCGAGGCGGCGATCGGTCCCCGGACGCGAGCCATCGTCGCCGTCCACTACGGCGGCATCGGCGCGACGCCCGATGCGCTGCGCGCCCTCGCCGATCGCCACGGGCTCGCGCTCGTCGAGGACAACGCCCATGGGCTCGGTGGCGCGTGGCGCGGTCAGCGCCTCGGGACCTTCGGGGCGATGTCGACGCTGAGCTTCCACGAGACGAAGAACGTGTCCTGTGGCGAGGGCGGGGCGCTCGTGCTCAACGACCCCGAGCTCGTCGCCCGCGCCGAGGTCCTGCGCGAGAAGGGGACGGATCGGTCCCGCTTCCTCCGGGGGCAGGTGGACAAGTACACGTGGGTCGACATCGGATCGAGCTGGGTGCTCTCCGACCTGCTGGCCGCGATCCTCGGGGCCCAGCTCGAGCGCCTCGAGGCCATCCAAGCGGACCGGATGCGCGTCTGGCAGCGCTACGACGCGGAGCTCGCGACGTGGGCGGACGCGCACGGCATCCGCCGACCGCACATCCCGGTCGAGGCGGAGCACACCGCGCACGTCTACCACCTGCGGCTGCCCTCGCTCGCGGCGCGGACACGCTTCATCGACCACCTCGCGGCGGAGGGCATCACGGCGGTCTTCCATTACCAGAGCCTCGACCGCTCCGTCGTCGGACGGGGACTGGTCGGCGAGGGGGAGACCTTCCCGGTCAGCGAGGAGGCCGGGGACACGCTGGTGCGCCTCCCGCTGTTCTCGACGATGGCCGCCGCGGAACAGGACCGCATCATCGAGCGCGTGCTCGCCTTCGACGGCTCCTGAGGACGGCTCCGCCGAGCTCGGTGGCCCGGTGAGGATGCCCCGGCATCGGCTTCAGCGTCCACACGCCTCGCGTCCGACGAAGCGACGGACCACGAGATCTCCGGACGCGAGCTCGACGACGCCGTCGGGCTCGGGGCAGGCCCAGCCGCGCCGTTCGACCAGATGCACCCGGAGGAGCTCGACCTTCTTCGGACCCGCCGTCAGCAGGACGTCATCGCGCGTCGCCACCGCGTCGACCCAGTCCTCCATGCCGAGCTCCGCCCAGCGGGCCCGGGTGCGCGGGAGCGTGACCGGCCATCCCGAGACGTTGACACGGTCGACGGGCACGACCCCGGCGGGATCGGGAGCGAGCGGGTCGTAGGCGCGGTCGAGGTCGACGAGCCAGGTCGCGAGGACGTCACCCGGACGCATCACCTCGACGATGCGCACGACGTCCTGCTCGATGACGTCGCGCCCGCTCGCGACCGTGGTCGCGGCGCTGCGCACGGACACGGTCGCTTCGAGCACCACGAGGATCCCGACGAGCGCCGCCAGCGCGCCGCCCCACCGATGGGCGGCGGGCACCGTGCCGCCGGAGGGGCTCGCAGCGTCCTGCGCGGTGCCGGCCCGTGCGGCGACGATGACCGCCACGAGCCCCACGACGACGACGGGCTCGAGGACCCGCGAGGGCAGGCGCGTGACCGCATCGATCAGACCGAGGCCGAGGACCGTCGCGGCGGCGGTCACGGCCGCACCGACCAGCCGGGTGCGGCCCCCGCCCCCGGCGGAGACGACGACCAGCAGGAGGAGCGCCGCAGCCAGCGGGACCGTGCCGATGGCGGTCGCGCCGCCCAGCACCACGCGATGCGGGCTCGCGAGCGCCCGTCGCAGGTCCTCGATGAGCACCTCGGACTGCGAGGGGCCGGTGAGCGCGACCGATGGAGCGGCCACCCCGAGGAGCTCCGGCGTCGGGAGGATCCAGTTCCGCACCAGCTCGAGGTCGTTCTCCGAGAGCCCCCCCGGATCGAGGTGCTCCGCCACCCGCCGCCAGCCGGCGTTCTGCGTCGCCCCGAAGCGCGAGCCCGGCGGGTAGAGCTCCTCGCGCATCCGTTCGACGCTCGCGCGGTCCGGGGACAACGGTCCGTCCTCGACCGCGACGAGCACCGTCGCCAGGGCGATCGTGGCGAGCAGGGCGCCGGCGACCGCGGCGCGGCGCGGCGATCCCGAGGGACGCAGACGCAGGATCGCAGCGAGGAGGACGAGCGCGGCGGCGAGCGCGAAGCCGAAGAAGCGGACGAAGGAGCCCACCACGGCGAGCGCCCCGAGCGCGACCAGCGGCCCCGTGGGGCGTCGGGCCCGCTCGCCCAGCACGACGATCGCGAGCAGGGAGGCACCGGAGAGGAGGATCGCGACGATGGTGAACTGGACGCGGACGGTCGCACCGACCACCAGCCCCACGACGACGAGCTGGGAGCCGACGACGACCGCACGGGGCCACCCCGTGCCGGCGACGCGCAGCACCACCAGGAGCAGGAGCAGGGCCACGGCCTGGAGGACGACGAGGAGCAGCCCGTACCACGGCACGACCGGGAGGAGCCTCCCGAGCGCGACGAGGAGGCGACCGAGCAGGACGTGCTGGAACCCGGTGACCGGATCGGGCGGCGCTCCGTCGAGGCCGCCGACGGCGGTCATCATCGAGACGTCGTCGTTGGTCTCGAACCCCCACGGCAGGAGCCGCAGCATCCCCAGCACGAGGGCCACGACCACCGTGGCCCTCAGCGTCCACCGGCGAAGGTCCGGGGGGGCGAGCGGACGCGCTGCCCTCGCGAGACCGAGCCCCGTCAGCTCGGCGAGCGAGCGGTCGAGGAGCGCCGGCGTGCCGTGGTGCTTCTCCATCGGCCGCCGCGCTCCGTCCTCGTCGCGCGACGGCGGGTGCCACCGGCGCGTCCCGCCGCGCTGTCCGCGCCGACCGTCGCGCGAGGTTAGCGCTGAGCCCCCACGGGGCGTCCGGTCCGCAGCAGCGAGCGCCACAGGCGCGCCACCCCCACCAGGAACGGGGTCGCGTACGGGGTCGCGGGAGCGCTCCGCGGTCGCAGCCGGAGGTCGCGCGCGTGACGGAGCCCCACGGGGTCGGGGGCCCGCAGGACCGGCGGCGTCCTTCGGGTGACGCGCTCGACCGTGCGGATCACCTCCGCCAACGTGGTCGAGGTCGGACCGGCGACCAGTCGCACGGCCGTCTCACCGAGCCCGGGCCGGTCCGCCTGCAGGAGGTCGACGAGCGCACGTCCGGCGTCGTCCTCCCACACGAAGTGCCGTCGCGTGTCGAGCGGTGCGTACAGCCGCACCGGTCGCCCGGACAGCACGGAACGGCACAGGCGCGTCACCAGCCCCTGCTCCTTCGTGGGGTCCTGCCCGGTCCCGTAGACGGTCGCGATGCGAGCCAGCACGGCCGCACCGCCGGTGCGCTCCGCCCACGCGCGCACGGCCTCCTCCTGGACGAGCTTGCCCTGCCCGTACTCGGAGCGCGGGACCGGCTCGGTGGACTCGTCGAAGGGCGCCCCGGTCGAACCGGCGTAGAGTCCCCCGACGCTCGATGCCAGCAGGACGCATCCCCGTGTCGGCTCGAGCCGACGGGACAGCGCCTCGAGCGTGGAGGTCAGCAGCGTGGACTCGGCACGGACGTCGTCCGCGTCCGAGGCGATGACGGAACGGCCCGCGGCCCACACGACCGCCCACCGATCGCCACCGACCTCATCGGCGAAGGCGCGCACCGCACCGTCGATGCGCACGGCTGCGGCCTCGGGATCGGCCCACGGGATCGCCCGCACGGCGTGCGCGTTCGGCCGAGCGCGCAGCACCGCCGACCCGAGCATCCCGCCCGCACCGAGGACCAGCATCGCCACGCCGCCACCGGCGTCGGGTCCGTCCGCGCCGGCCTCGAACCGGCTCACCCGAAGACCACCTCATCGTCCGTCACGATCGTGAACGACGGCCTCCCGAGCAGGAGCGAGAGCACGGTCCCGAGGTAGACCGCCACCACGCTGATCGCGAGCAGCACCATGC
>JBEAQO010000201.1:0-4236 GCA_041163825.1 Actinomycetota bacterium
AAGAAGGCGGCGCCGGCCAAGAAGGCGGCCAAGCGTCGTACCGCGAAGAAGGCTGCTCCGGCCGCGAAGCGTCCCGCGAAGCGTCGTCGGGTCGCCAAGAAGGCCTGACACCGCGCGTCAGGGGCCCTCGGGCCACGGGAGAGCCGCCCCTCGGGGCGGCTCTCCTCGTCGGTGGGGGTACCGTCGCGGCATGCGACTGATCGAGCTCCTGGAGCCCATCGATGCCCTCCCCAGCGGGGCGGTCCTGGTGGTCGCGATGGACGGCTGGACGGATGCCGGCGCGGGCGGCACGGGCGCGGCCGACTTCCTGCGCTCCCGACTCCCGAACCGGCGCATCGGGCGGCTGCCGTCCGACCGGCTCTACGACTATCGCGACCGTCGGCCCCAGCTCGCCATCGACCGTGGACGGCTGGACCGGCCGGTCTGGCCCGAGCTCACCCTCGACCTGCTGTCCCCGACCGGTGGCCCCGACCTCGTGCTCCTCGAGGGGGCCGAACCGGACCTGGCGTGGCGAACGCTGGCGGAGGACCTCATCGACCTGACCACCCTGCTCGGTATCGAGCGTCACGTCGGCCTCGGGAGCGTGCCGGGGCCCCTCCCGCACACCAGGCCCTCGCTGCTCGTCTGCACCTCGTCCTCCTCGGAGCTCCTCGAGCGCTTCGGCGCGCCGCACGAGGAGATGGTGGTCCCGGCGTCCTGCCAGGTCGCCCTGGAGGCCGAGCTCGCTCGGTCAGGCGTCGAGACCCTGGGCCTGTGGGTCCGGATCCCGCACTACGTCGCCGGCCCGTACCCGGAGGCGTCCCGCCAGCTGCTCGAGCGGATGAGCGCGCATCTCGGACTCGCCCTCGACCTCGGTGAGCTCGACGCGGAGGTCGAGGCGAGCCGGACCCGGCTGGACCTGGCCTCGGCGGCGTCGTCCGATGTCGTGGACCACGTCCGACAGCTCGAGGCCCTCTACGACGAGCAGCTCGCCGAGCGCGGATCGGCGGCCTCGGGGGGCATCGCTCCACCGATCACCGAGGCCGAGCTCGGCGACGGGGACCAGCTCGCGGCGGAGATCGAGCGCTTCCTGCGCGGTGTGGGTGGCTCCGGCGGCGACGGACCGGCCTGACCCCGTCCCCGCGACTAGGTCGTGAGGGCCGTGACGACGTGGTCGACGCAGGCGGTGTAGGCCTCGAGATCATCGAGCGGCACCGCCGGGAAGGCGCCGACCCGGAGCTGGTTGCGTCCGAGCTTCCGGTAGGCGTCGGTGTCGACGATGCCGTTGGCCCGCAGGACCCGGTTGACGTCGTCGGCCCGGACCGCCTCGTCGAGGTCGATGGTCGCGACGACCAGCGAGCGCGCCGCCGGGTCGGTGACGAACGGGGCGGCCCACGGCCGGGCCTCCGCCCAGCCGTAGAGGTGATCGGCCTTGGCGCGCTGCGCCTCCACGACCCCGTCGAGCGAGCCGTGGGCCGCCAGCATCGCCTCGACCTGCTCGGCCGCCAGGACGATCGTCGCGATGGCCGGGGTGTTGTAGGTCTGGTCGAGCCGCGAGTTGTCGAGGGCGATGGCGAGGTCGAGGAACGCCGGGACATGTCGACCGCTGGCAGCGATCCGAGCGATGCGCTCGACCCCTGCGGGCGAGAGCAGGGCCACCGCGAGGCCACCGTCGGACGCGAAGCCCTTCTGGAGGCTGAAGTAGTAGACGTCGAAGTCGGCCGCTCGGACCGGGAGGCCGCCGGCGCCGGAGGTGGCATCGACCACGACGAGCGCGTCGTCGACCCGGGCGATGTCCTGCATCACGCCGGTCGAGGTCTCGTTGTGCACGAGCGCCTGGACGTCCGCCCCCGGGGCGGGGCCGATGACCGGCCGCGTACCGGGCTCCGCCTCGACGCGCTCGATGCCGTCGAGCCATGGTGCGGCCTCCGCTGCCGCGGCGAACTTCGCGCTGAACTCGCCGAGGACGTAGTGCCTCGAGCGGCGTTCGATGAGCCCGTAGGTCGCCGCGTCCCAGAACGCCGTGGCGCCGCCGACGGCGAGCAGGACCTCGTGGCCGTCGGGCAGCCCGAAGAGCGCACGGAGCCCCTGACGGAGCCGAGCCACCTGCGCCCGCACCGGCGCCTGACGATGGGACGTCCCGAGGACCGAGCCGCCGAGCGCAGCCAGCGCCGCGAGCGCCGATCCCGGGATGCGGCTCGGACCGCATCCGAATCGACCATCGGCGGGCAACAGGTCCGATGGGATCCGGATCCCGTCGAGCGCGTCGTCGGCGACCATCGTGCGCCTCCCTCCGGTGCGTCCGACGCCTCGTGCGGCGGCCGCGGGGAACGGTCAGAGTACGCTCCGCGGCCCGCCACTCCGGAAGGGTCCCCCATGTCCCTCGCCCGCCGCATCGAGGCCCTCGAGGAGTCCCCGACGCTCGCCGTCGACGCTCGGGCGAAGGCCCTCAAGGCGGCCGGCGAGCCCGTCATCGGGTTCGGAGCCGGCGAGCCCGACTTCGCCACCCCGGCCCACATCGTGGCGGCCGCCCAGCGCGCCGCGGCCGACCCGGCGAGCCACCGCTACACGCCGGCAGCGGGGCTCGCGCCGCTGCGGGAGGCCGTCGCCGCCGTCCACGCCCGCGACGGCTGGGACGTCGATCCGGCATCGGTGACCGTCGCCAACGGCGGCAAGCACGCGCTCTACAACGCGTTCATGGCCATCCTCGATCCGGGCGACGAGGTGCTGGTCCCGGCGCCCTACTGGGTGACCTACCCGGAGCAGATCGGACTCGCCGGGGGGGTGCCGGTCGCGGTGCCGACCACGGCGGCCGAGGGCTTCCGGGTCGGCGTCGAGCAGCTGGAGGCGGCGCGGACGCCACGCACGAAGGCGGTCGTGTTCGTCTCCCCCTCGAACCCGACGGGTGCGGTGCACGCACCGGACGAGGTCGTCGCCATCGGTCGATGGGCGGTCGAGCACGGGCTCTGGGTGGTCGCCGATGAGATCTACCGTCAGCTCGTCTACGGCGACGCGCGCTTCGCCTCCCTGCCCGTCGCCGTGCCCGAGGCTCGGGAGCGCACGATCGTCGTCGATGGGGTCGCCAAGGCCTACGCGATGACCGGGTGGCGGGTCGGCTGGAGCGTGGCGCCGCCGGCCGTCGCGAAGGGCATCAACAAGCTCCAGAGCCAGCTCTCGTCGAACGTGTGCAACGTCGCTCAGCTCGCCGCGCTCGAGGCGCTCACCGGCCCTCAGGACGAGATCACGCGCATGCGGGAGGTCTTCGACCGCCGCCGACGCACGGCGGTGCGCCTGCTCTCCGCGCTGCCCGGCATCGAGGTGGCAGAGCCCGAAGGGGCGTTCTACGTGTTCCCCTCGGTCGAGGGCGTCCTCGGACGGGAGCTCGCGGGCCGCACCGTCAGGACGTCCCTGGAGCTCGCCGACGTGCTCCTCGAGGTGGCGAAGGTCGCACTGGTCCCCGGTGAGGCCTTCGGAGCGCCGGGACACGTCAGGATCTCGTACGCGCTGGCGGACCCCGACCTCGAGGAGGGCCTCTCCCGGATCGGCGCGCTGCTCGACGGATGAGCCGTCGGCCCTCAGGACGCGGTGCCCGCTCGTCGGGGGGTCGCAGCGCATCGGGCAGAGCGGCCGTGCACCCGGTCCCGGGTCATTCCTTCGTGTAGGGCTCGCCGTCGGCCGCCGGGACGCGCAGGCGCCCGATGAGGCCCGCGACGACCAGCAGCGTGAGCACGTACGGGGTCGCCCTCAGGAGCGTCGAGGGGATCGGGACGGCGAGCCGCTGCATCGTGGTCGCGGTCGCGTCGGCGAACCCGAACAGCAGCGCCGCGGCGAAGCCCCCGACCGGGCTGTAGCGACCGACCAGCATCGCCGCGAGCGCGATGAAGCCGCGGCCCCCGGTCATCTCCTTGGAGAACTGGCTGGCAGCCTCGAGGGTGAACCACGAACCGCCGATGCCCGCGAAGAGCCCGCCGAGCATCACGGCCCGGTACCGCGTCCCCAGCACCGAGATGCCGACGGTGTCCGCCGCGCGGGGGTGCTCCCCCACCGATCGCAGACGCAGGCCCCAGCGCGTGCGGAACAGCGCGAACTGGAGCACCGCCACGGAGAGGAGCATGGCGTACACCATGACGGTCTGCCGGAAGAGCACCGGTCCGAGGATCGGGATCTCGCTCAACCACGGCACCTCGATCGGTGCGAACCGCTCGGGTCCGTTCCATTCCGGCCGGTCCGCCAGCACCTGCGACGTCAGGAACGAGG
>JBEAQO010000202.1:0-5212 GCA_041163825.1 Actinomycetota bacterium
ACCCCTCGGCCCAGCCGCGGTCCGCCGGAGCAGCGGTGACGGCCCATGCGGCGCCGACGAGCAGGTCCGGGTCGGTCGCACCGCTCGGGACGGTCATCGCGGGATGGCAGGCGGCGACCCGGGCGCCCGCGAGGCCGGCGCGGCGCAGCGGCGCGATGCCGTGCGCACCGGCGAGGTGCACGACCCGCTGACCCTCGACGATCGCGTCGTCGCGCGCCAGCGCATCGGCGACCGCCCCGATGGCGTCGTCGGGAACGGTGAGCAGCACGAGCTCGGCACGCCCGAGCGCCTCGGCCGGCGTGGCGGCATCACGACACCCGGCGATGCGTCCGACGAACGCCGCGCGTGCATCGGCGGAACCCCCGGCGACCGCGACGACCGGGTGTCCGGCCCGCACGCAGGCCGCTGCGACGAGCCCGCCCAGCCGGCCCGGTCCGATGATCGCGACGCGCGTCATGCCCCGTGCTCCCGCGCGACCGCATCGGGCCCGACGCGTGCGAAGCCGGCCGGTCCAGCATCGGGGCCCTCGGGGCGGGCGGGGCGGGTCCCGCCGGTGCCCGCCACGTCCTCGAGTCGGAGCTCGAGCTCGACGCCCTCGAGCCCGCCGGCCGCGGCGAGCGCGGCGACGATCGCCGTCAGGCGCCGCCCGTCGGGCAGGCTCGCACCGGGCAGCACCTCGAGCGCGGGCACGAGGGCGAACGCGCGCTCGGCGAGGCGCGGGTGCGGCACGGTCAGCCGCGCGTCGTCGAGCACGACGTCCCCGAGGAGCAGCACGTCGATGTCGAGCGGACGGGGCCCGAAGCGGACCTCGCGAGCGCGGTCGCGACCGAAGGCCGCCTCGACGGCCTGGAGCTCGTCGAGCAGCTCGTGCGGCGCGAGCGTGGTCGTCGCCCGTACGACGAGGTTCAGGTAGTCGTCCTGATCGACATGGTGCGGATCCTCCGGTCCGGGCCACGGTGCCGTGCGGTAGACGGCGGACACGTCGACGACCTCGAACCCCTCGACGTCGTCGAGCACCTCGACCGCCGCCGCGAGCGTGGTCAGCGCGTCCCCGAGGTTCGCGCCGAGCCCGAGCAGCACCGGATCGATGACCCCGCTCATGTGCGGCGCCGCACGACCGACACCGCGACGTCCCGGACGAACAGCGGGACCGGGGCCATCGGCTTGTGGATCGTGATCTCGACCGACTCGACCCTCCGATCCTCGAGGCAGCGCGCGGCGAGGAGCTCGCACAGCCGCTCGAGGAGCTGGACCTGCGTGCCCTCCGCGATCGCCTTGAGGTCCACGACGAGCGCGCCGTAGTCGATCGTGTCCGCGAGCTCGTCGGTCTCCGCGGCCCGCGAGTGGTCGAGGTCCAGGACGGCATCGATGACGAAGCGCTGCCCGAGCGCACGTTCGTGCGGGAGCACGCCGTGGTGGGCGAAGGTCTCGATGCCGAGCAGGGAGATGCGGTCGGTCATGCTGGTCCTCCTGGGACTCGTCGGCTGGGTGGGATCGGGGACGTTCCCCCCTCGATCGCCGACAGGACGGCGAGCGCCTCGCACGTGGGCGCGACGTCATGCACACGGACGATCCGGGCGCCGCGCTCGACGGCGGCGAGCGCCGCGGCGAGCGAGCCCGCGAGCCGCGCGCGCGGCTCCACGACACCGGTGATGGCACCGATGAAGGACTTGCGGGACGCTCCGACGAGCACCGGCCGCCCGAGCGCCGCGAGGCGACCGAGGTCGGCGAGCAGCGCCAGGTTGTGCTCGAGCGTCTTGCCGAACCCGATGCCCGGATCGACGGCGACCCGTTCCCGGGCGATGCCGGCCGTCTCGAGGCGCTCGAGTCCCGACGCCAGCACGTCCTCGACCTCCGCGACGACGTCGTCGTAGGTCGGGGCGATCTGCATCGTCGCGGGCGTGCCCTTGAGGTGCATCAGCACGTAGCCGACGTCCGCATCGGCGACGACGCCGAGGAGCTCCGGGTCGAAGGTGCCGGCCGACACGTCGTTGACGAGCCGCGCACCGGCGGCGATGGCCTCCCGGGCGACGCGCGCCTTCGTCGTGTCGACCGAGACGGTCAGGCCCTCCCCAGCGAGCGCCGCGACGACGGGGACGACCCGCGCGAGCTCGGTGTCGACGTCGACGGGTGCCGCACCGGGGCGGGTCGACTCCCCGCCGACGTCGATGACGTCCGCACCGGCCCCGGCGAGCATCCGACCGGCGGCGATCGCTGCCGTCGGATGGTCATCGGGGTCCAGCGCGAGCCCGCCGTCGCTGAAGGAGTCCGGCGTGACGTTGAGCACACCCATCACGACCACGCGGCTCGCGGTCGGCAGCACGCGATCACCGAGCGGGAGGTCGGGTGCGGCCAGCACGGTCGGACGGTCCTCCACCGGGGTCCGGTCCCCGCCGCATCGGGTCGGGGCCGTGACCGGGTCGTCGGTCCGCGCCGCGCCGGCCCGGACCCCGCGAGCCTACGGCCGCGGGCCACCGCGCAGGAGGGCCATGGCCTCCGCACGGGTCGCGGGGTCCGCGCGGAAGCGTCCTCGCACCGCCGAGGTCACGGTGAGGGCTCCGGGCTTCCTGACCCCGCGCATCTCCATGCAGAAGTGCCGTGCCTCGATGACGACCATCACGCCCTTCGGCTCGAGCGCGCGCTCGAGCACGTCCGCGATGTCGGTCGTGAGCCGCTCCTGCAGGCTCGGTCGGCGCGCGCAGAGGTCCACCACCCGGGCGAGCTTGGACAGCCCCGTCACGCGACCGTCCTGGCCCGGCAGGTAGGCGACATGGGCCTCGCCGACGAAGGGCACGAGATGGTGCTCGCACATCGAGTGGAACGGGATGTCCCGCATCATGACGATCTCGTCGTGGGCCTCGTCGAAGGTCACCGAGAGCACCTCAGCCGGATCGACCAGGAGCCCCGCGAAGAGCTCGTCGAAGGAGCGCGCGACCCGGTCGGGCGTGTCGACGATGCCGGGCCGTTCCGGGTCCTCGCCGATGGCCTCGAGGAGCATCCGGACGGCCTCGCGGATGCGCTCGTGGTCGAACGTCCGCTCGGGCTCGACGCCGGTCAGGCTCCGGACGCGCCGCCGGGACGCCTCGACGTCACCGGGGTCGCGCGCCCGGTCCGGACCCGCGGTCACGCGCCGCCCGTGCCGCGCGCGCCGCGACGCTTCGCCGCCGCAGCCTTCGGAGCGGCGCCCTTCGCAGCGGCGCCCTTCGTGGCAGCACCCTTCGCAGCAGCACCCTTCGACGCGCCCGAGCGCGCCCCCCCGTTGCCGTTGGCGGCCGCGTGCCCGTTCGTACTCGGTCCGACCCGACGCAGCGCCGCGACGATGCGGGCGGGGTCGGAGCCCTCGGGAGCGCTGAGCGCCCGGCTCGGCCGTCGGCGGATCGGGGCGAAGACCTCGGCGAGGAGGTCGCCCTCCACGGTCTCGACCTCGAGCAGCTTCTCGGTCAGCGCCTCGAGGACGTCGTCGTTCTCGGCGAGGATCTCGAGCGCCTCGTCGTGCGCCTCGTCGATGAGGCGACGGACCTCGGCGTCGATGCGGGAGGCGACCTCGTCGGAGTAGTCGGCCTGGTGACCGAGCTCACGACCCAGGAAGGGCTGCGCATCGCGCTGGCCGAGCGTGACCGGTCCGAGCGTCTCGCTCATCCCGTACTGCGTGACCATCTCCTTGGCGGTCGCGGTCGCCTTGCGGATGTCGTCACCCGCACCCGTGGTCACGTCGCCGATCTTGATCTCCTCGGCGACCCGGCCGCCGAGCATGACCGCGAGCCGGTCGATGAGCTCACCGCGGGCGATCAGGTACTTGTCCTCGGTCGGCAGCTGCATCGTGAAGCCGAGCGCCTGGCCGCGCGGGATGATCGTGATCTTGTGCACGGGATCGGCGTTGGGCAGCGCATGACCCACGATGGCGTGCCCCGCCTCGTGGTACGCGACGATGCGCTTCTCCCGTTCGCTCATCAGGCGCGTGCGGCGCTCGGGCCCGGCGATGACCCGCTCGATGGACTCCTGCAGCTCGGCCATCGTGATGACGCTGAGGCCGCGCCGCGCCGCGAGCAGTGCCGCCTCGTTGATCAGGTTCGCGAGGTCGGCGCCCGTGAAGCCCGGTGTCGAGCGCGCGAGGACGGAGAGCGAGACGTCGTCAGCGAGCGGCTTGCCGCGAGCATGCACCGCGAGGATGGCCTCGCGGCCGATGAGGTCCGGCCGGTCGATGACGATCTGCCGGTCGAAGCGGCCCGGTCGCAGCAGCGCCGGATCGAGGATGTCGGGACGGTTGGTCGCGGCGATGAGGATGACGTTCGAGCGCACGTCGAAGCCATCCATCTCGACGAGGAGCTGGTTCAGCGTCTGCTCACGCTCGTCGTGGCCCCCACCGAGCCCAGCACCGCGGTGGCGACCGACGGCGTCGATCTCATCGATGAAGATGATGGCCGGCGCGTTGGCCTTGGCCTGCTCGAAGAGGTCGCGCACGCGCGAGGCGCCGACGCCGACGAACATCTCGACGAAGTCGGATCCTGAGATCGAGAAGAACGGCACGCCGGCCTCGCCCGCGACCGCCCGCGCGGTCAGCGTCTTGCCGGTCCCCGGCGGTCCGTAGAGCAGGACCCCCTTCGGGATCTTCGCGCCCATCGCCTGGAAGCGCTGCGGGTTCTCGAGGAACTCCTTGATCTCCCGCAGCTCGTCGAGCGCCGACTCGATGCCGGCGACGTCGTCGAAGGTGACCTTCGGGGTGTCCTTCGACACCATCTTCGCCTTGGAGCGGCCGAACTGCATGACGCGGCCGCCCCCACCCTGGACGTTCTGCATCAGCAGGAAGAACACGCCGAGGATGAGGATGAAGGGCAGGACGCTGACGAGCAGCGTCGTGAGGATGCCGCTCTGCTCCGGATCGAAGGAGAGCTCCGCGATGCGGCCCTGCTCGAGCCATGCCCGCAGCTGCGGCCCATTGACCTCCGGGCTGTAGGCGACGGTGAAGCGCTGGGCACCGCCGGAGGCCGGACGGCGCTCGCCCTCGATGGTGTCGGTGCGGTTGCCGACCGTCGTGACCTCGAGCTCGGCGTCGGCGAGCTCGCCCGCGAGCACGGCCGCCTGGAACTCGGTCCAGGTCAGCTCCTCGGGCGCGTTGGCGGCCTGGACCAGGCTCGTCCCGAGCCACACGGCGACGAGCGCGGCGAGGATCCACGGCAGCGGGCCGCGCATCAGCCGCGCCGTGGGCTTGCCG
>JBEAQO010000203.1:0-4119 GCA_041163825.1 Actinomycetota bacterium
CGCGTGTCGATCCGATCCGCCTCCACGATCGAGGACGGCGCGACCCTGCGGACCGAGGTCGCCATCGTCGGGGCGGGCGCCGCGGGCATCGCGCTGGCGCTCCGGCTCGGAGCGAGTGGCATCGACTGCCTGCTGCTCGAGGCGGGCGGGCGCGAGGAGTCCGACCTCGCCCGCGACGACTACGAGGGGACGATCGTCCAGCCCGAGCACCACCGCCTCCAGGGGCTCACGGACTCGCGGCTGCGGGTGCTCGGAGGCTCGACCAACCACTGGGAGGGCTGGTCCCGACCGCTGCTCCCCGAGGTGTTCACCCATCGGCCCTGGATCGCCGACATCGGTTGGCCGTTCGGCCCGAGCGACCTCGAGGCGGACTACCGATGGGCGTCGGAGGTCGTCGAGCTCGGTGAACCCGTCTTCGACGCCGAGCGGCTCGGGATGCGCACCGGCCACCCGTCCCCCTTCGAGGGCGACCCGGTCCTCGACCTCCCGGGCTGGCGCTTCAGTCCCCCCACCCGCTTCGGGCAGGCCTACGGGCCGGCGCTGGAGGACGGCCCCGTCGATGTCGTCCTCGATGCCGCCCTGGTCCGCGGCGAGGTCGTGGAGGGACGCGTGGCCTCGCTCGAGTTCGCCCGGACCGACGGTGCCGCCGGATCGTTCCGCGTCGGCGCCGAGCACGTCGTCCTCGCGACCGGCGGCATCGAGAACGTCCGGCAGCTCCTGCTCCTCGCCCGCCGCCATCCCGAGGCCGGACTCGACGGGTCGGGCTGGTTGGGTCGTGGGTGGATGGAGCATCCGCACTCCCGGATCGCCCAGGTGGTCGGGCTCGGCGAGGACCTCGACCTGGCGCTCCACCTGGACGGCGCGATGGACGGCGCGACGGCCGTGCGCGTCGGGCTCGGCCTGCGGGCCGACGTCCGCGAGGAGGACCGCCTGATGGCGGCGAGCCTGACGATCGAGGAGGCAGGGGACCTCGAGGTCGAGGTCGCCGGCGACCTCGGCCTGCCCGCCCTCGCGCGCACACTGGGGCGCGGCGCCCGCGTCCACCAGCTCTACGCGCGCACCGAGCAGCGACCCCGGGCGGCCAACCGCATCGAGCTCTCCTCGACCACGGACCGGTTCGGCAACCCGCTGCCCGAGGTCCACTGGGCGCTCGGGGAGGACGACGTCCGGGACCTGCGGCGGACCATGGAGCACGTCGCGACCCGGATCGTCGACCTGGGCCTCGGCTTCGTCTCGGACCGGGGCACCCCCTCCGAGCGCGCCCGGGTGCGGGGCGGGAGCCACCACATGGGCGGTGCGCGGATGCACGAGGACCCGAGCTCGGGCGTGGTCGATCCCGTCGGCCGCGTGCACGCGATCCCCAACCTCTGGATCGCCGGGTCGGCGGTGTTCCCGACCGGATGCTTCTCCAACCCGACGCTGACCATCCTCGCGCTCGTGTCCCGCATGGCGACGGCCCTCGGAGCGCCCGCATGAACGGAGCGCCCGAGCAGCCCGACCCGCAGGGCGAGACGGCCACCCCGACGCCCGGCCCCGACGCGGTCGTCGACCCGTCCCGACGGCGCTTCCTGCGCACCGCCGGGCTCGTCGTCGCGGTCCTCGGGCTCGGCACGACCGCCGGCGTCATCACGAGGGCGCGCCTGAGCGCGACGCCGGTGCTCGACCGGCTCAGCGCCGAGGAACTGGCATCACTGCGCGAACTCGGTGCCCTCGTCGCACGCGACCGACCCGACCTCGTGGCGGTCGGCCTCGACCTCGCGGCCTCGCTCGAGGCCCGGGACCTCGCGGCCGGGATCGCGCTGCTCGACGCGTCGATCCGCGACGACGTCCGCGCCGCGCGGATGGTCCGCGCCGGCGACTGGGTCCTGCCCGACAGCGTCGCGGCGCTCTGCACCGCCGTCTGACGCGCGCCGTCCTGCGCACACCGTCCTGCGCGCACAGCGCCAGGCGGCGAACTGGGTGGCGAGCTAGGCGGCGAGCTGGGTGGCGAGCACGTCGGGCTCGGTGGTCGGGAGCTCGCACACCATGCCGACGCAGCGGAACGCGGTCGGCCGACCGTCGATCGGTGCCCGACCGGCGAGCAGCGGCACGGCGTCGTCGGCCGCGACGACGGCCGCGTCCGCGACGACGACGAGCGCGCCGGGCCCCGAGCGCTGGAGCGCGATGCGCTCGAGCGTGTCGCGCTCGGGCCCGGCCGGCCCGACGACCACGACCTCCTCGAGGCCCGCGGTGAGCCACTCGAGCAGCCGCAGGAGCGTCCCGTACCCGGGCGGGGCGCTCGCGATGCCGCCGCCGATCGCACGGATGCCGTCCTCGGCGCGCGCCCGGAAGCCGGCCCCGCCGGTCGTCTGGTGCAGGCGCAGCAGCACCTCGACCATCACGGCCGTGCCCGCCGGGGTGGCGTTGTCCGAGCCGGACTTCGGGCGCGCGATCAGCCGCTCGGCGTCGGCGGCGGTGTCGAACCAGCCGCCGGCCGGATCGGCGAAGCGCGCCTCGACGTCGGCGACGAGCGCGAGGGCACGCGCGTGCCAGCGCCGCTCGCCGGTCGCCGCCAGGAGCTCGACGTCGGCGAGCGCCAGGTTCGCGAGGTCGTCGAGGAACGCGTCGACCGGTGCGCCGTCGACGACGTGACGGAGCCGCCCGCCGACCGTGCCGCGCCCGTGCAGGACCTCCGCGGCGCGCGCGGCGGCCGCGACCCAGTCGGGGCGGGCGAGCCGGCGGCCGGCGCGCACGAGCGCCCGCACCGCGAGCGCGTTCCAGTCGACGAGCACCTTGTCATCGACGCCCGGCTGCACCCGGGTGCGCCGGCGCGCGAGCAGCGCCGTTCGGACGTCCTGCCAGCGGCGCTCGAACTCGGCATCGTCGACGCCCCAGCCGCGCGCGACCTCCCGCCGGTCGATCGGCTCGTGCGGGACGTTGGTGCCCTCCCAGTTGCCCGCGGCCGTGACCCCGAGGAAGTCGGCCCAGCGCTCGCCCCCACCGGCCGGGTCGGCCACGGCCGCGACCTCGACGAGCTCGGCGCGCGACCACACGAACGTCGAGCCCTCGACCCCGGCGGCGTCCGCGTCGAATGCGGCGACGAAGGTGCCCGCGAGCGGCCCATCGGCGACCGTGAAGCCGCCCTCGGCGACCGGGGCGAGGAGCGCCTCGGCGATCGCGGTCGCGGTCGCGGCGAGACGGACGTCGCCGGTGATGGCAGCGGCCTCGGCGTAGGCGTCGAGCAGCAGCGCGTTGTCGTAGAGCATCTTCTCGAAGTGGGGCACCAGCCAGCGCGCGTCGGTCGAGTAGCGCGCGAAGCCGCCACCGATGAGGTCGTGGATGCCGCCCCGGGCCATCGCGTCGAGCGCCTGCACGGCGGCCGCGAGCGGCGCGTCCTCGCGCGTGCGGCGATGCCGAGCGAGGAGCCACGTGATCGTCATGGCCTGCGGGAACTTCGGGGCGCGCCCGAAGCCGCCGAGCTCGCGGTCCCAGGCGCGCGTCAGGAGCACCGTCGCCGCGTCGTCGACGACCGTGAGGTCGATCGCCTCGATCGGCTCGGCCTCGGTCGCGCGCGCGAGCGCCTCGGCGATGGCGGACGCGCTGCCGGTGACCTCGTCGCGGCGGTCGCGCCAGGCGTCGGCGACGGCGCTCGCGACCTGCAGGAACCCGGGCATGCCGTGGCGCGGCTCGCGCGGCCAGTAGGTGCCACCGTGGAACGGCTCGCCGTCGGGGGTGAGGAACACGCTCATCGGCCAGCCGCCCCGGCCCGTCATCGCCTGCACGACGCGCATGTGCACCGCGTCGACGTCGGGCCGCTCCTCGCGGTCGACCTTGATGTTGACGAACCGGGCGTTCAGCACCTCGGCGACCGTCTCGTCCTCGAACGACTCGTGCGCCATCACGTGGCACCAGTGGCAGGAGCTGTACCCGACGCTCAGAAAGATGGGAACATCACGCTCCCGGGCGGCCTGAAACGCCTCAGAACCCCACTCAAACCACTCCACAGGGTTGTTCGCGTGCTGGCGCAGGTAGGGCGAGGAGGAGCCCGACAGCCGGTTCATCGTTCCCCCGAAGGTACGTCAGAAGGTACATTCTCTCCGGCACGGGTCGCGCAGGTCGCGCCGGTCGCACGTACGGGCA
>JBEAQO010000204.1:0-4526 GCA_041163825.1 Actinomycetota bacterium
GTTCGAGGTCATGTGGCTCCTCCCCCGCGACGCCTGGGGCGAGCACGAGCACTCGGCCATCGTCGAGCACCTCGACCTCGACGCCGAGCTCGCCCGCTGGAGCGGCGTCGTCACCGCCTGACCCGAACGGACGACCGCGACGCGACCGCGCAGGACCGACCGGTCAGGGCGGGGTCGGGCCCCCGACCTGGTTCACGGTCAGGATGATGGACGGTACCTCCGGTCCGGTCCGGCCATCGAGGGGGATGGCGAGGAGTTCGACGGCGTCGACGTCGGCCGCCCACCACAACTCGTACGAATCGCACGTGGGATCGCACTGCACCGGGACGAACCAGTTCACCATCGCGACCTGCTTGGTGGAGTTCGCGACCGTCGGGAAGTCGGTGTTTGTCCAGGCGACGTCGCTGCCGTTCCTCCGGATCCAGATGGAGATGTGCCCCTCGCTCCCCCCCTGCAGGCGCCAGTACTGCGCGGAGAACTGGATGTTGTGGATCCCTGGCTGCTCGAACGTGATGGCCGAACCGCCGGGACTCCCGACGAGCGGGTTCTCATCGCCCCGAGCGTCCTCGCCGCCCTCGCACTCGTCCCCGTCGGCGTCGGCGACGCTGACGCCGTCGTTGAACGACTCGCTGTGGCTGAAGCGCATCGCGTACGGAGTGTCCACCTCGTAGGCGACCTGGATGCACTGGTCCCAGAACGCGCCGAAGGACCCGAGGCCGCCGGTACCGGGCAGGCCCGGGTCCCCCTGGTCGCCCTTGGGTCCTCGGTCACCGCGTGGACCCGGATCGCCCTGGGGGCCGGTCAGGCCGACCGGTCCGGCCGGGCCCGTCGCCCCCGTCGGGCCGATGGCGCCATCGGCCCCATCCGTGCCGGCCGGACCCGCGGGACCCTTCGGTCCCGGTGGGCCCGTCGCACCGATCGGCCCGCAGAGCCCCGGTGGCCCTTCGGGGCCCACGGGACCCTCAGGTCCGGGCGCACCCGGCGTGCCGTCCGCTCCTGGGGCGCCCGGTGCTCCGTCGTCACCCGGGGCACCCTCGGCACCGGGCGCACCGGGGGCTCCGTCCGTGCCGTCGTCGCCGGCAGCTCCCGGCGCACCGGCGGCACCAGGCGCACCGGGCGCACCGGCGGCACCGGTGCAGAACTCCTGAGCGAGCGCCTGGAGCTCCTCCGGGGAGCGGTCGCTCCCCCCACTGGAGCCGTCGCCCCCATCGAGGAGACCGGCACGCGGGAGGAAGAGTGCCACGATGGCGATGACGAGCGTGAGGATGCCGAGCACCCCCAGCCGCCGATGCGAGCGACGGCCGTCGTCCTCCTCGATGTAGACGGGCCCATCGTCGCCGTCGAGTGCCCCGTCGAAGCCGCCCGATCCTACGCCCGTCATCGCACCGCCCCTTCCCCGAGCCCGTCGTGGCCCGGGCACGTCGCGGCCTGAGCCCGTCGCGGCCCGAGCACGGCACGTCCCCGCGCTCGACCCTAGCGGGCCACCGTCCGTCGCGACGGTCGGAACCCTCCCACACGCTCGAGCGCGACCGCGCACGGCCGGGCGCCCCGGCCGGAGCCGTCACCCGACGGAAGGGAGCTCACCCGATGGTGAGGGTGGCCGCGAGCCCGGCCCCGAGGTGGCAGCCGCGGCCGAGGAAGCAGCCGACGTTCCAGGAGCCGGCGCGCTCGGCGGGGAACGTGACCTCGATGGTCACCGTCGAACCACCGGGGACCGCGACCGTGAACCCGGGGCCCTCGCGCTCCGACGCGCTCGCCGACGCGGGCGTGACCACCGCATCGAGCCCGTCGAAGAGCCCGTCCTCGTAGCCGACGGGAACACCGTCCGCCTCGACGAGCGCGCCGCCGAAGGTCAGCGGGTGGCTGACCTCGTCGCGGTTGACGAGCACGAGCGTCACCGGTGTGCCGGCGGGCACCGTCCAGTCCTCCACGTCGAAGCGGTAGTCCTCGAGCACCACCTCGAGCCGGCCCTCGGCATCCGCGAGCCCGGGCTCGGGACCGGGCCGTGTCCATACGACCACCGCAGCGACCACCGCGAGCACGACCACGAGGCCGGCGACCAGTCGCCGACGCGAGCGGCCGCCGCCGGCCCCTCCGCCCCCGCTCGTTCCGTCCGCCGGGACCCGATCCGTCACCATCGTCCTCACTCCTTCGTCGGCTGCGCTCGGACGCCCGGCCGGGCCCGCGATGGACTCCGAGGATCAGCAGGAACGCTCGACCGGCCGCCTAGCCCCGTGCCCCTCGGCGTCGTCCGGGCAGCCGGGTGGGAGACGAGGGTGGCGACGGAGTCGACGCGCGGCGCATCGGGCGAACACCGATCGGTCCGGAGGAGTCGAGGACTGCGGGCGATCCGCAAGAACGTGAACGGAACGGGAAGGTCCCGAGACTCCACCGTGTCGAAGACGAGCGACGCTCATCCTTCGGAGCGCCGCACCGCTCATCCTTCGGAGCGCCGCACACGGTGACGCGTGGTGAGCTCCGCACGCATCGGACAGCGTGCCGCGCAGCGCGACACACACACCGCCCCTCGAAGGGGCCGACGAAGGGACCGACATGCAGGGCTCGAGCATCGCAAGCGCACTCCATCCCGAGGGACGCCGACCATCCGCCTCCGCGACGGAAGGACGGACCGACGTCCGGGGTGGTCGGCGACCTCGATCGGCGACCGTGCCGCTCGCGGTCGCCGCGATCGGCGCCTCGATCCTCGCGATCGCCGGCAGCGGCGTGTACGCGACCCTCTCGGCCATCGCCGAGCCCGCCGATCCCACGGAGGTCACCTCCGGGACGCTGCTGCTCGAGCTCGACGACGACGGGGACGGCCTGACGGCAGAGGTGAGTGACCTCGCCCCCGGCGACACGGTCGACCGCTTCGTCGACCTCAACAACACGGGGACGCTCGACGGCGAGGACCTCGCGCTCGAGCTCGCCACCGCCGGGGACGCTGAGCTGATCGACGACGGCGTCAGCCCCGTCACCACGCGCGCACTGACGCTCGCCCTCGACACCTGCACGGTCGCCTGGGACGTCGCAGCGAGTACCTGCAGCGGGACCTCGTCGTCGCTCCTCGCAGCGACAACGGTCGGCGCGCTCGACGACACGACCGTGACCGCCCTCGGGCTCGCGGTCGCCAACGGCGAGACCGTGCACCTGCGCCTGCGCCTCGTGCTGCCCGACCAGGACGAGACCAGCACCAACGGCGTCCTGCCGGCGACCACGATCC
This sequence comes from Actinomycetota bacterium, assembly GCA_041163825.1. Taxonomy (GTDB): domain Bacteria; phylum Actinomycetota; class Nitriliruptoria; order Nitriliruptorales; family Nitriliruptoraceae; genus JBEAQO01. Next base: position 3,221 of record JBEAQO010000204.1, read on the forward strand.
AGGACGCCGCGGCGACGCTCACCCTCACCTTCCGTCTCGAGCAGCGCACCGCGCTCGAGACCAGCAGCTGAACCCCGCCGGCCGGGTCCCCCCGGCCGGCACGACCTCCGGTCGCCACCGCGACCGGACCGGCCCCAGGCCCGCCGATGGCCGTCCGCGTGCGCCACTCCCTCGCACGGTGGACCGTCGTGGTCTCGGCGACACTGCTCCTCGGGAGCGTCCCCCGCGCCCCGGCGGAGGCCGCGGCCGTGGCGGCGACCGGCGGTTCGGTCACCGCCACGGCCGCGGTGTGGGGCGCCGTCATCGGCGCGGCCGGAGCGCCCGCGACCACGACACCCCACACGCTCGTGTGGACCGTGTCGGGCAACGACGCGCGCGCGTTCCTCGCGCTCGTCAACGTCGGCGACCTCGAGCTCACGTCGCAGACGATCGCGTCCACCGTCACCGTCACCCACGGCGGTGGCACACCCGGCCCGGTCACGCTCACCGCCTGCGTCGGAGCCGACTGGGCGCCGGCGACCGACAGCTGCGCAGGGACTGCGGTCGAGCTCGGTCCGATCTCGGCCGCACCGCTGACGACCGGACTCACCATCGCGCCCGGCGCACGGGTCAGCGTGCGCGCGTCGACGACCCGCTCCACCTCCGCACGGACGGACACGGTGCTCGACGTCCTCGTCGCACGTGACGATGTTCGCCCGGCGACGATGACGAGCGGCTGACGTGTGACGATGCTCATCGCCCGCGGCCTCCTCGTCCTCGTCGCCGCGCTCGGCCTCGTCGCCGGCGCGATGGCGACCGTCCTCGACGTCGGAGTCGCTCCAGTCCTGAGCCCGAGCATGCGTCCCGCCTTCGCCGAGGGCGACCTGCTCGTGGTCCGGCCGGTCGACACCGCCATGCTCGAGATCGGCCAGGTCGTGCTGCTCGCGGCACCCGATGCGGCCTCGCGGACGTTCGCCCACCGCATCGTCGAGCTCGAGCACGGCGAAGACGGCACGATCGTCCGCACCCGAGGGGACGCGAACCCGGACCCCGACCGGCAACGACAGCGCATCACTTCGGAGCGCACCACCGTCGTCGTCGGCCGGATCCCCGTCCTCGGCCATGCCGCGGCCGCGGTGGACGGGCCCGGACGGCGTGCGGCGCTCGGCGCCGCGGTCCTCGTGCTCGTCGTAGTGGCCGCCCGACGCGCGCTCCAGGGGCTGCGCCGACCCTGAACCCTCGCCGTGCATCGACCATCGACACGACCATCGGCCGAACCTCACGGGAGCGTCACGGGAGCGTCACGGGACCATCTCCGGTGGTCACA
>JBEAQO010000205.1:0-6963 GCA_041163825.1 Actinomycetota bacterium
CCACCGTGTGGCACAACCTCGGCGCCGGAACGCCCGACGCCCCGCGACCGACGGGCGGCCACGTCACCGTCCGGCTGCGCCAGCCGGGGACGAACGTCGATGCCATCGGCGCGTGGATCGAGCTCGCACCACCGGAGGACGCTCCGGAGGGCACGCCGAGCCGCTGGCACGAGGTCACGGTCGGCGGTGGCCACGCCGGTGGGCGCCTGGGCTGGGTCCACCTCGGCCTCGGCGCGGCGGGTTCCGCCCGGCTCCGGATCCACTGGCCCGACGGCGAGGTCGGGCCCTGGCACGAGCTCCCCGCGCGTACCTTCCACACCATCGAGCGGGGGCGCGATCCCGAGCCCTTCGCGACCGACGGCTGAGCCGTCGCCGCACCCGCGCCCGCCGGACCACCGACGACCGACCCACGAACCGCGACGAAGGAGCACCACCGTGGAGGACCTCACCGGACGCGCCTACGCCATCACCGGCGCGAGCGCCGGCATCGGCCGCGCGACCGCGCGGGCGCTCGTCGCCGCGGGCGCCTCGGTCGCCGTCGGGGCGCGCCGCACCGAGCGACTCGACGAGCTCGTCGCCGAGCTCGGGGCCGAACGCGTCGCCGCCGTGCCGATGGACGTGCGCGAGCCCGCCGACGCCGCACGCCTCATCGGCGCCGCGCGCGAGCGCTTCGGGCGGCTCGACGGGGTCGTCGTCAACGCCGGCATCGGCGCCTACGGCGGCATCATGGACCTCACCGACGAGCAGCTCACCGACATGATGGACGTGAACGTCGCCGGGACGGTCTGGCCGATCCGCGCGGCCGTCCCCCACCTCGTCGAGGCCGGCCGCGGCGACGTCGTCATCGTCTCCAGCGTGGCGGGGCTCCGTGGTGAGCACTTCGAGGCCGTCTACGCCGCGACCAAGCATGCCCAGATGGGACTCGCCGGCGCGCTCGACCGCGAGCTCCGGCCCAAGGGCGTGCGCGTGAGCGCGATCTGCCCGGGCGGCGTCGCGACCGAGTTCGCCATGGGCACGGGCCGCACCCCCGACATGCCGGGCCTCGCCGACATGCTGCGCGAGGAGGACGTCGCCGACGCCATCCTCTACGTGCTGCGCCAGCCGGCCCACATGCGCACGCTGATGTGGTCGATGCGCCACCTCCACGAGGCGAACTGATCGTGGCGGCCGGGACGCGCGTCGAGCTGGCCCACGTCCCGGCCCCGTCCTTCGGCGCGCCCGCGCGGCCGCCGGCGGTCGGGGCCGACGAGCTCGGACGGCTCTGCGACGAGACGCTCCGTCGCGCCGGCACGGACTGGGTCGTGGTCCACGCCGACCGCGAGCACGCCGCGAACCTCGTCTTCCTGACCGGCTTCGACCCGCGCTTCGAGGAGGCCGCGCTCGTGCTCGGCCCCGGCGGTGCGAGGACCCTGCTCGTCGGCAACGAGGGGGTCTCCTACGCCCGCATCGCGCCGCTCGCCTGCGACGTGGTGCTCGCACAGTCGTTCAGCCTGATGGGTCAGGACCGCACGGTCGCGCCGCGGCTCGACGAGGTCCTGCGCTCGCTCGGGCTCGCCGCGGGTGCATCGGTCGGGCTCGTCGGGTGGAAGCACCTCGAGCCGACCGAGGTCGACGACCCGTCGCGGCCCGCCTTCGTGCCGGCGATGCTCGTCGACGCGATCGCGCGGGCGACCGAGCGAGCGCCGATCGACGTCACCGCGGTGCTGATGCACCCGGCGACGGGCCTGCGTGCGATCAACTCCGCCGACCGCATCGCGGCGTTCGAGTGGGCGGCCGTGCGCTCGGGCGAGGCGGTGCGCCGCATCGTCGCCGGCACGCGACCGGGCATGACCGAGCTCGAGGCCGCCGGGCTCATGGGCTACGAGGGCGAACCGCTCTCCGCCCACGTGATGCTCGCGACCGGGCGCGACGCGATCGTGGGCCTGCGCTCCCCGAGCGCGAAGCCGATCGAGCGGGGCGACGCGGCGACGACCGCGATCGGGTACTGGGGCGGGCTGTCGTGTCGCGCGGGGCTCGTCGCCCATGCGGCCGACGACGCCGGCTTCGTCGAGCGCGTGGTCGCGCCCTACTTCGGCGCCATCGCGACGTGGTACGCGAGCGTCCGGCTCGGGGTCGTCGGCGGTGAGGTCCACGAGCGCGTCACGCGCGCCTTCGACGGGGCCGGCTTCGGCTCGATGCTCAACCCCGGCCACCAGGTCTCGATCGAGGAGTGGCTCCACACCGCGATCCGTCCCGGCAGCGTCGACGTCATCGCGTCGGGCAACGCCTACCAGGTCGACATCATCCCCTCGCCGCTCGCGCCCGGCGAGGCGCTCAACTGCGAGGACACGGTCGCGATCGCGGACGCATCGCTGCGTGCGGAGCTCGCCGAGCGTCACCCCGACGTGTGGGACCGCATCGTCGCGCGCCAGGCGTTCCTGCGCGACGCCCTCGGGCTCGACGTCGCCGACGAGGTCCTGCCGCTCTCGGCGACCCCGGCCCACCTCGCCCCGTTCTGGCTCGACCCGGACATCGCCTGCGTCGTGCGCGCCTGAGGCCGAGGCGAGCACCGGCGCGAGCACGGCGGCCCGGCGCGAGGGCGGCGATGCCGGGTCGCCGACGCGGCGGCCCGACGCCCGCTCAGCCCACGCGGTCGAGGAAGCGGCCGCGCGCCTCGGCGTAGCGCTCGCGCAGCCCCGGCGTCGCCGCCCCATCGAAGCGCTCGGTCGGCCCGAGCTCCCACGCCGGCGGCTCGCCGAGGACCACCCACGCGGCCTGGCGAGCCGCGCCGTCCGCGACGTACTCCCCCGCCGGCGGCACGAGCACCGGTCGACCGAGCACCGTCGGCGCGATCGCTCGGACGGCCCGCGACGCCGCCGCGCCCCCGATGAGCGCGACACGCTCGACCGGTACCCCGAGCTCGACGAGCGCGTCGACCGCGTCCGCCATCCCGCACAGCATCCCCTCGATCGCGGCGCGGGCGAGGTCCTCGCGCGTCGCGGTCCCGAGCGTCAGCCCGTGGAGCGCGCCGGTCGCCTCGGGCAGGTCCGGCGTGCGCTCACCCTCGAGGTAGGGCACGAGGGTCAGGCCACCGGCCCCCGCTCGCCCCGCGAGCGCGAGGTCGTCGAGGCCGTCGTGGTCGACACCGAGCAGGCGCGCGGCCGCGTCGAGCACCCGCGCGGCGTTGAGCGTGCAGACGAGCGGCAGGTGGTCGCCGGTGGCGCTCGCGAAGCCGGCGACGAGCCCCGAGGCGTCCGCGGTCGGGACGGGGCTGCGCGCGTAGGCGGTGCCGGAGGTGCCGAGCGAGACCGCGACGTCCCCCGGCTCGAGGCCGAGCGCGAGCCCGGCCGCCATGTTGTCGCCCGTGCCCGGCCCGAGCGGCGTGCCCGTGCCGGCGAGCGTGCCGACGCGTTCGCTCGGTCCGGCGACGCGCGGCAGCACGACCGTGCGCCCGAGGGCGCGCTCGAGGAGGTCCGCGCGGTACGCGCCGGTCGCCGACGAGAAGTAGCCGGTGCCGGAGGCGTCCCCACGGTCGGTGACGATCGCGTCGAGGCCGAGCCGTCCATCCGCGCCACCGCCGACACCGCTGCCGGCGAGCCGCCAGGTCAGCCAGTCGTGGGGCAGGCACACCGCCGCCACGCGTGCGGCCGCCTCGGGCTCGTGCTCGGCGAGCCAGCGGAGCTTGGTCACGGTGAACGAGGCGACCGGCACGCTGCCGACCGCGTCCGCCCAGGCGGCGGGCCCGCCGAGCTCGTCGACGAGCGCCCGTGCGGCACCCGCCGAGCGCGTGTCGTTCCACAGCAGGGCGGGTCGCACGACCTCGCCGTCGTCGTCGAGGCAGACCATGCCGTGCTGCTGGGCGGCGACCGAGACGGCCGCGACGTCATCGAGCCCGCCGGCCTCCGCGATGGCGCGCTGGAGCGCGTCCCACCACGCGTCCGGGTGGACCTCGGTGCCCTCCGGGTGCGGCGCGCGGCCGCTCCGCACCAGGGCACCGCTCACCGCGTCCCGCACGACGACCTTGCAGGACTGGGTCGACGAGTCGACCCCGGCGACCAGCGTCACCCGCGCGCCCCGAGCAGGTGCTCGATCGCGAGCTGGTCGAGGCGCTCGACCCCGATCCCGCGTGCGCCGACGGCATCGGCGTCGAACTCGTCCTTCGCGAGGTCGGCGAGCGTCTCGCCGGGGGCGAGCGTGGGCACGCGGACCTCCTCGAGGCCGGCCGCGCGGCGCGCCTCGACGACCTCCGGGTCCGCGCGGAACGCTCGCGCGCGCTCGCGCAGCAGGAGGTAGGTGCGCATGTTCGCGGCGGCCGAGGTCCACACGCCGTCCATGTCCTCGGTGCGCAGCGGCTTGTAGTCGAAGTGGCGCGGCCCGTCGTAGCCCTCGTGCTCGAGGAGGTCGACGAGGAAGAACGCCGACTTCACGTCGCCGTGCCCGAACACGAGGTCCTGGTCGTAGCGCGGGCCGTTCTGGCCGTTGAGGTCGATGTGGAACAGCTTGCCCGCCCACAGCGCCTGGCCGACCCCATGGACCATGTTGAGCCCGGCCATCTGCTCGTGGCCGACCTCGGGGTTCAGGCCCACGCGCTCGTGGTGCTCGAGCGAGGCGATGAAGCCGAGCGCGTGGCCGATGGTCGGCAGGAGGATGTCACCCCGCGGCTCGTTGGGCTTGGGCTCGAGCGCGAAGCGCAGGTCGTGGCCGCGGTCGATGCAGTACTGCGCGAGCAGGTCGAGTCCCTCGCGGTAGCGGTCGAGCGCGGCCTTCACGTCGATCGCAGCGTCGGACTCCGCGCCCTCGCGCCCGCCCCACAGCACGTAGGTGCGGGCACCGAGCTCGGCGGCGAGGTCGAGGTTGCGCATGACCTTGCGCAACGCGTGCCGGCGGACCCCGCGGTCCTTCGCCGTGAACGCACCGTCCTTGAACACCGGGTGGGTGAAGAGGTTCGTGGTCGCCATCGGCACGACGAGCCCGGTGCGCTCGAGGGCCTCGCGGAAGCGGGCGATCGCGCGTTCGCGGCCCGCGTCGTCGGAGCCGGGCGGGATCAGATCGTCGTCGTGGAAGGTGACGCCGTACGCGCCGAGCGCGGCCTTCACGTCGATCGCGGCGTCGGACTCCGCACCCTCGCGCCCGCCCCACAGCACGTAGGTGCGGGCACCGAGCTCGGCGGCGAGGTCGAGGTTGCGCATGACCTTGCGCAGCGCGTGCCGGCGGACCCCGCGGTCCTTGGCCGTGAACGCGCCGTCCTTGAACACCGGGTGGGTGAAGAGGTTCGTGGTCGCCATCGGTACGACGAGCCCGGTGCGCTCGAGGGCCTCGCGGAAGCGAGCGATCGCGCGTTCGCGGCCCGCGTCGTCGGAGCCGGGCGGGATCAGGTCGTCGTCGTGGAAGGTGACCCCGTAGGCGCCGAGCTCCGCCAGCCGCTCCACGGTCTCGACCGGGTCGAGCGCCGGACGGGTCGCGTCCCCGAACGGGTCGCGCGCCTGCCAGCCGACGGTCCAGAGTCCGAAGGTGAAGCGGTCCTCGGGGCGGGGGGTGAGGTGGTCGGCCATGGTGGTCCTCCGTGTCGGAAGACGGCGCCTGCATGACGCCCACGCACGCCGCTGGGACCGATGCTAGCCCGCGTAGGTGGGGCCGCCCAGCTCGTCGACGAGCCGACCGACGTCGGCCTTCCCGGTCGTGAGCTGTGGGAAGGGCTCCGTCCGCAGGACGAAGCGCGCGGGCACCGCGGCGGTGGGAGCGGCGCGAGCGACGGCGACGCGCAGGACGTCGGCGTCGATGGCCGTCCCGTCGGCGACGACCACGAAGGCGACGAGGACCATCGCTCCGCTCGACACCAGCACCGGCGCGACCACGACGTCGGAGACGCCGGGGACCGACTGGATGGCGTCCTCGACGACGGCCGGCTCGACCCGGACGCCCGAGACCTTGACCATCCGATCGAGGCGTCCGAGCAGGTGGACCTCGCCGGCAGCGTCCCGACGGGCGAGGTCACCGGTGCGCAGCCGCCACCCGCCTCCCACCAGCGGTTCCGCCTGCGGTGCGATGCGCCGGAACGCCCCCTCGAGCACGAGCTCACCGACCTCGTCGACCTCGGTCTCGACGCCCGGCTCGCGCTCGATGCGGACCCGTCGGCCGGGGAGCGCCCGGCCGATCGGGACGGCACCGACCCCGAGGGCGTCGGCCGCACCCACCTCGCGGATGGCGACCTCGCCGACCTCGGTCATCCCGAACCGGTTGTGGATCACGGCCGTCGTCGGCAGCACGCGGCGGGTGGTGGCGACGTCGGACCAGGTCAGGGTCTCCCCGGTCAGCTGGACCACCCGGAGCGCGTCGAGGAGCTGCCCCTCGGGGACGGCGCGCACGACCCGGCGGAGCACGGAGGGGACGAGCCGCAGGAACGTCACGCGTCGCTCCTGCCATCGCCGGACCAGGGCCGGGAGCGGCACCCGGCGCGGATCCCCGCACACGTTCACGATGCCGAGCACGAGTCCTCGGAACAGCCCGACCACGGCGAACGTCGCCGGCGACAGCGTCATCGCGTTGACGTCCCGCGCGTTCGGATCGGCAGCACCGAAGTGCCCGTCGAGCACGCCGAGGACCTCCTCCTCGAGCAGCCGCACGACCTTCGGGGTCCCGGTCGAACCCGACGTCGAGGCGAGGCTCAGGCTCTCGCACGGGCCCGCCGGGCGCTCGAGGGGGGCCGGGACGATCCCGTCGGCATCGAGCAGGATCGGTGGCGACGAGGCACGGACGCTGCCGAGGCGCCGTGCGTCCGAGGCCGCGACGGCCGGGGCACCCAGCGCGTCCGCGAGCTCCAGGAGCGCCTCGGGGGCGATGTCCGCGGCGACGGGGACGAAGGCCCGTCCGAGCGAGAGCGCGGCGAGGGCCCGTGCGGCGAGCTCGATGCCGTCGTCGAGCAGCACGATGACCGGCCCGCTGGCGTCGACGGCACGGAGCGCCAGTGCCCAGCCGCCCGCGCGT
>JBEAQO010000206.1:0-13604 GCA_041163825.1 Actinomycetota bacterium
CGGTAGACGTCGCCTCCGCGCATCGTCAGGTGGTCCGACCCCTCCCCAAGCACCGCGTCGTCGACGGGGCGACGCGACCCTCCCGCCTGCGTCCACAGCATCGTCGGGTCGGACCCGTCGACGCCGAGCGCGAAGGGGCCCAGGGCCGCGGTCGGGTCCGGCCGCAGGACGACCGCGCCCGCCCCGTCGCCGAAGAGCACCGCGACCGACCGGTCCTCGGGATCGACGGCACGGCTGAGCGTCTCCGCGCCGACGAGGACGACCGGCCCGTCCATGGCGAGGGCGGTCGTCGCCGCGACGTGGAGGCCGAACACGAAGCCGCTGCAGGCCGCGTTGAGGTCGAAGGCTGCCACCTGGACCCCGAGGGCCGCCGCGACGAGCGGGGCGGTCGCCGGGATGGGGTGGTCCGGGGTCGTGGTCGCGACCACGATCGCCGCGAGGTCCTCCGCGACCAGTCCGGCGTCGTCGAGCGCGGCCCGGATCGCTCGGACCGCGAGGTCGGAGGTCGCCTCGTCCGGCGCCGCGCGGTGGCGCGCCGCGATGCCCGTGCGGGTGCGGATCCACTCGTCCGAGGTGTCGAGCACGCGCGCGAGATCCTCGTTGGTCACGCGAGCCGCCGGGAGGTACGCCCCGAGGCCGACGATCGCGACCGGGAGGATCATCGCGCGAGCCAGACGACGGCCTCGCCCGCAGCGACGGCCTCGTCGAGGTGCTGCAGCGCGCCGCCGACACGGCCGCCCTGATGGGCGCGGAGCGTGAGCGGCCCGCGCGAACCCTCGAGCACCGCCACGACGTCCCCGACCTCGACGCGGGTGTCCGGATCGATCAGGGTGACGAGCCGCCCATCGAACGGCGCGGTCACGATGCTGCAGGCGGGGATGGGGATCACCACGGCCTCCACGTTCGGTCCGGGGACGGGACGGCTCCTGCTCGTCGCCCGCTCATGCGGCGCTCCCGAGGGCGGTCGCCACGGCGTCGAGGTCGTCCGGACCCCGGATGACGTGGATCCGGACCCCCTCGAGCGATCGCTTCGCGATGCCGGCGAGGACACCGCCCGGTCCGACCTCGACGAGGTCGGTGACACCGTGCTCGTGCAGGAGCAGTTGGACCTCTCGCCAGCGCACCGCGTTGACGATGCCCTCCACGAGCGACGCGACCGCCTCGGCGGCGGTGCGCACCAGCCGCGCGGCGTGCCCGCTCACCAGAGCGATGCTCGGATCGGCGGCGGGGACCCGCCCGAGGACGCCGCGCACGGCGGCGACGGCCGACGCCATCGCGGGCGAATGGAACGGGCCCTCCACCTCGAGCGGGATGAGCCGCCCACCGGCCGAACGAACGACCTCACGAGCGGCTTCGATCGCACCGGACGGTCCGGCGATGACGATCTGCCCCGGTCCGTTGTCGTTGGCGACGACCAGACCATCGATCCTGCCCACGACGTCCGCCACCACCGCCTGGTCGAGCTTGAGGACGGCAGCCATCGCGCCGGGATGCTCACGGCACGCTTCGGCCGTCGCACGACCACGCTCGGCGACGACGGCCGCGCCGTCCTCGAGGGCGAGCACCCCGGCAGCGGTCGCCGCGCCGTACTCACCGAGGCTGTGTCCCGCGACGATCGACGCGGGTACGCCGCGAGCACGCAGCGCCTGCCATGCCGCCATCGACGACGCGAAGATCACGGGCTGTGCCAACGCGGTGCGACGGCCGGTGTCCTCGGCGTCGGATGCCGCTGCGACGTCGAAGCCCGCGTGCTCGGACACGGCGTCGATGACCTCTGCGCCGCCATGGCGATGCCACGCCCGGGCGCAGCCCGGCTCGAACGACCCCTGGCCGGGGAACACCACCGCCACCGTCATGCGCGCGTGCCTCCCGAGCTCGCGACCACCGCGCTCGGAGCCGCGACACCCAGCAGGGTTCGCGCACCGGAGCGGGGCGGAGCATGCCAGCACCGACACGTACCGACCAGCATCGGAGCGCCTCGAGCGCATCGAGCGCACGTTCAAACTTGGAACGTGCGCTTCGACTTGGAGCGGCCGTTCCGTATCGCTCCCATCGCGCCACGCACGTGGTCGTGCACCGACATCACGTGGCAGCGGATGGGCAGCACGGTGTGCGGCTAGCGTGCCGCGCGCGAGGGTCGCGACGCAGCGGTCGCGATGCAGCCGTCGCTCGACTCGCCGAGGGGGAGGCGCCGATGACCGAGGTCGTGATCGTCACCCACGTCACTGCCATCGCCGTGCTCGTCGGCATCATCTGGACCGTGCAGCTCGTCCACTACCCGATGCTCGCGGCGGTGGCTCCGGAGCGCTTCGCAGCCGCCCACGCCGACCACTCCCGGGCGATCACGGCTGTGGTGGCGCTGCCCTGGGCGCTCGAGGGCGTGACGACGCTCTGGCTCGTCGTCGCTCCACCCGTCGGCGTCCCCCGCTGGCTCGTCGGCCTGGGTGCGCTCGCCGCCGCCGTGCCGGTCGTGGTGACGCTCGTGGCGAGCGTGCCCGCGCATGCGCGCCTCTCGGCCGGTTTCGACCTGGGGGTCCATGCGAGGCTCGTCGCGACGAACCGATGGCGCACCCTCGGGTGGACCGCGCACGGCGCGATCGCCATCGCGATCCTGGCCCGGTCGAGCGGCTGAGTCCCACGATGGGCGCGTGGCAGGTCCGGACCCCAGCGGTCCGCGGTCGCGACCGTCGGTGGCGCGTCCGTCAGTAGAGGGAGATGGTCCGACCCTCATGGGCGCCGATGCGCTCGACGATGCCCGCGAGGACGGCCGGGGGCAACGGCGCGTCCAGCGACATGGCCATGATCGCCTCGGTGCCGGTCGGACGCCGTCCGACCTGGGCGGCAGCGATGTTGATGTCCGACTCGCCGCAGGCCGTGCCGACGAGGCCGATGACCCCCGGCCGGTCGTCGTAGCGCAGGAACAGCATGTGCTGGGTCGGCTCGACGTCGACCGGGGTGTCCCAGACCTCGACGATGCGCGCACGGTCCCCGGGCTGCAGGACCGTGCCCGCGACCCGGACGACGTCGCCGTCGCGCCCGACGGCGCGGACCCGGACCATGGAGACGAAGGCCTCGCTGTGGGCGTCGGAAACCTCGCGCACGTTGAGCCCGCGCGCCTCCGCGATGAGGGGCGCGTTGACGAAGGTGACCGGCTCCGTCGAGACGGCGGCGAGCACCCCCCGCAGGACCGAGAGCCCGAGGATCCGACAGTCGGCCCGTGCGATCGCCCCGAGGAACTCGACCGTGACCTCCCCGACGATGCCGTCGGCCGCGAGCGAGGTGAGCAGGCGACCGAGCTGGTCGGCGAGGTCGAGGAAGGGCCGGACCTCGTCGTCGATGGGTCCGCCCTGGACGTTCACGGCGGAGGGGACGAAGTCACCAGCGAGCGCCAGGTTGACGTACTCCGCGACCTGCAGCCCCGCCTTGTCCTGCGCCTCGTCCGTCGAGGCCCCGAGATGGGGCGTCAGCACCACGTTGTCGAGCCCTAAGAGCGGCGAGTCCGTCAGCGGTTCCTGCGCGAACACGTCGAGCGCCGCGCCGGCGATCCAGTCCTCCCGCAGCGCCCTGGCGAGCGCCTCCTCGTCGATCAGCCCCCCGCGGGCCACGTTGACGATGCGCGCGGTCGGCTTCATCCTTCGCAACCGCTGCTCATCGATCATGCCCAGGGTGTCGGGGGTCTTGGGCAGGTGGACCGTGACGAAATCGGCACGCTCGAGCACCTCGTCCACCGTCTGGAGCAGCTCGACACCGATCCGTGCCGCACGGTCCGGTGCGACGAAGGGGTCGTAAGCGACGATGCGCATCCCGAAGGCGTGGCAGCGCTGCGAGACCAGCGTGCCGATCCGACCAAGCCCGAGGACGCCCAGGACCTTGTCGCTGAGCTCGGTGCCCGTCCAGGCCGAGCGCTCCCAGCGACCGTCCATCAGCGCCGCGTGCGCCTGCGGCACGTTGCGGGCCAGCGCGAGGATCAGCGCGACCGTGTGCTCGGCGGCCGACACGATGTTCGACTGCGGCGCATTGCACACCACCACCCCATGGCGGGTCGCCGCCTCGACGTCGACGTTGTCGAGTCCGACGCCGGCACGGGCGACCACCTTGAGGTCGGGCGCCGCGGCGATGATGTCGGCGTCGATGGTGGTCTGGGACCGCACGATGATGGCGTCGTAGGGAGCGACGCGGGCGACGAGCTCGTCCTTGGTCAATCCGGTGGCGACGTCCACGTCGTGCTCGGTCTGGAGCGCGGCGATGCCGCTGGCCGAGATGGGGTCGGCCACGAGGATCCTCATCGGTGCGCCTCGATCGGTGGGGCGGGAGCCCCCCACGCGCTGGTCGGGACCACGGGCCGCGCGGGAGCGGTCAGGGCGTCAGGGTAGGGCCCTCGACCCCCGCGCCATCGCCGGCGACCTCGATGGGCAGGGCGTTGACCAGCGAGGGCGTCGCACGGGCCACGTAGGACAGGATCACGGACTCGGCCTCGGGGGGGAAACGTTGCGAACGGACCGCGGCCGCCATGTGCTCGGCCCAGGCGAGCGCCCGCTCGGGCGGGATGGGGAACGGAGCGTGGCGCATCCGCAGCCGAGGGTGCCCACGTTCGACCTCGTAGACCGGGCCGGCGCCGAAGTACTGCGCGAGGAACAGCGCGAGGTGCCGCTTGCCCGGCCCGAGGTCCTCGGGGTAGAGGGGCCGAAGCAGCGGGTCGGCCTCGACCCGGCCGTAGAAGTCATCGACGAGCCGGACGAAGGCGTCGGGACCGCCGACGAGGTCCGCGACCTCGAGCGCGTCGACGGCGCGTCGAACGCCCACACCGTCCGCACCTTCCGTACCGTCCACACCGGCCTCGCCGTCCGCACCCGAGGACGCGTCCATCACAGCCCACGCTCGTAGTAGGCCACATCGAGGTAGCGGCCGAACTTGAACCCGGCCTCGGTCAGGGTGCCCCGGTGGACGAACCCGAAGCGCTCGTGGAAAGCGACCGAGGCGTCGTTGGGAAGCGCGACGATCGCGAAGGCCCGGTGGTAGCGCTCGTCGAGCTCGAGGCGATCGAGGAGGTGCCCATAGAGGGCGGAACCGACCCCGGTCGCCACCTCATCGGGGGCGACGTAGACCGAGAGCTCGAGCGAGGGCGCGTAGGCGTTCGCCGGTCGGAACCTGCGCGTCTCCACGTAGCCGACCACGCCGCCGTCGCGCTCGGCTACCACGAGGTGGAACGGTCCCTCGGAGATCTCCTGCTCGAACCGCTCCATCCACGCCCGCGGCGTGCGCACCTCGGTGTTGAAGCTCGTGGTCGTCCGCAGCACGTAGTGCGTGTGGATCGCGGCACAGGCCGGGAGGTCGCTCGCTGCCGCATCACGGACGACGATCACGATGCGCCGTCCCGGAGGGGCTCGGGCCGACCCGGGTGCCCGTCGAAGCCATGACCGCGCTTGGGGACGAGGACCTTGCGGGTGAACTCGCAGACGATCACGCCGTCCTGGTTGTAGCCGATGGTCCGGACACGGACGATCCCCCGGTCGGGCTTCGATCGCGACTCCCGCAGTTCGAGGACCTCGGTCTCGGAGTAGATGGTGTCCCCGTGGAACACGGGGTTCGCATGGGTCAGCGACTCGATCTCGAGGTTCGCGATGGCACGGCCCGAGACGTCCGGGACGGACTGTCCGAGCACCACCGAGTAGACGAGGTTGCCGACCACCATCGCATGGCCGTGCGGGGTCGCGTGGGCCGCGTAGTTGTCGTCCGAGTGGAGCGGATGCTGGTTCATCGTGATCGAGCAGAACAGCAGGTCGTCGGCCTGCGTGATGGTACGACCCGGCCAATGGCGGTACACGTCACCGACGGTGAAGTCGTCGAAGAAGCGTCCGAACTCGCGCGCCTCACCGCTCATGCCGTGTGCTCCTCGCGCCACGTGGCGCGCTCGTGGAAGGGGACCTCGCTCGGGGTCGGTCGTGCGGCCAGGCCCTGGGCCTCGCCCCGGGCACGGTTCGCCTCGGCCATCTTGCGGGTCGCCTCGTCGATCATCTCGTCACCGAACATCACGGCGCCACGCGCCTCGTCGCGGGTCGCGACCTCGTAGGCGTCGAGGATGTCGATCGCGCGCTCGAACGCCACCTGCGAGACCCCGAAGACCTCGTTCGCGGCGGCGATCTGGTCGGGGTGCAGGACCCACTTGCCGTCGAACCCGAGGGTGCGCGAGCGCCGTGCGACCTCGCGGAAGCCCTCGACGTCGCGCACCCGCGCGTAGGGACCGTCGATGGCCTGGACCCCGACCTGACGCGCCTGCACGAGGATGGTCATCAGGACCCAGTGCCAGTGGTCGCCGGGGTAGTCGGGTTGGATGTCCCCGACCGTGAGCGAGGGCATGCCGAGTGCGGCCGCCATGTCGCCCGGGCCGAAGATGAAGGTCTCGATGCGTTCGGAGGCCTCGAGGATGCTGCGCGCGTTGACCAGACCCTGCGCGTTCTCGATCTGGACCTCGAGCCCGATGCGCCCGACGGGCCAGCCGTGCTCGAGCTCGAGCTGGGTGAGGACGTGATCGACGAACTCGACCTGCCCGGCGTACTGGACCTTGGGCACCATGATCGCGTCGATGCGGTCGCCCGCACCGCTGACGACCACATCGAGGTCCCGGAGGGTCCACGGCGTCGTGCAGTCGTTGACCCGGACCACGCGCGTGCGCGAACCCCAGTCCTGCTCGCGCAGGGCCGCGACGACGTTGCCGCGGGCCTCGGCCTTGGCGCTGGGAGCGACGGAGTCCTCGAGGTCGAGGAAGACCTGGTCGGAGTCGAGCGTCGCGGCCTTGGCCAGCATCTTCGGGGACGAGCCCGGCACGGCGAGGCACGAGCGCCGTGCGCGCAGCGGCCGATCCTTCTGGCGCAGGGCGGAGGGGGTGAGCGCCACGGTGATGCCTCCTCGCGGACGACGACGGCCCCACGGTGTCCTCGGGGACCGGCCGACCCGGCGGGCCCGGGTCGGCCCCGACATCCTGCCCGATGTGCCCGCCGTCGTCGACCACGTCGGCGCGGGCCTCAGGCGCCCCGTGCGCGCTCCGGACGACGGGCGCGCCGACGCGTCGCCCGGCGCTGCCAGCCCGCCCGCAGGCGCGCGAGCTCGGCCTCGGCCTCCTCGAGGCTCGGCGCACCGCCCCCCAGGCGCGCCGGCACCCACCACGCACCCGCCGGCAGTCCCTCGGGGTGGGCCTCGCGCGCCGTCTCGAGGAGCCCGGCCATGCGAGCTCGGAGCTCCGCGGTGACGGCATCGGCATCGTCCCCGCGCGTCGGGACGACCGGCTCGCCGTAGCGGACCACCACGGTCAGACGCGGGCACGGACGCGGCGGACGTCCCACCGTCCAGAAGCGGTGCGAGCCCCACGACACCGACGGGACGAGCGGTGCGGCCGCGGCGATCGCCATCCGGGCCGCACCGGTCTTGAACGGCAGCAGCTCGAAGGCCCTGGAGATGGTCTGCTCCGGCAGGACACCGACGAGCTCACCACGCCCCAGCGCCGACACCGCATCGCTGAGCGCCTCGGTACCGGCACCGCGCTGCACGGGGATGTGGCCCGCCGAGCGCATCAACCGCCCGAACAGCGGGAGGCGGAAGAGCGAGGCCTTGGCGAGGATGCGGACGGGGCGCCCCAGCTCCTGGTAGGGCGCACGCCCGACCGTGAAGAAGTCGACGAACGAGGTGTGGTTCATCGCGAGGACCGCGCCGCCGCGGGTCGGGACGTGCTCCAGGCCGGCCACGTCGAAGCGCCAGCCCTGCAGACGGAACGTGCCGAACGCGGTCGCGGCCGCGAAGCGGTACGGCCACGAGGGACGCGGGGACGCGTTCACGCATCCCGCCCGGCATCATCGAGCGCTCCGTCGCCGAGCGCAGCGGGAGGGGGCTCCGACCCATCGGGGGTCCCCTCCTCCTGACCCTCCCAGCCCCGCGTGCGCGCGAGGTGCGCGGCGAGCACCTCGGAGTGGTCGGGGAGCCCGCCCCCGAGGCGACGCGGCACCCAGCGCGCACCCCTCGGCGCGTCCTTCGCGTGGCGCTCCTGCAGGTCATGGAGGACGCGGACCATCACCGCTTCGAGCCGGTCGGTCGCCTCCGCCGGGTCCTCGTCGGGTCCGACGACGATCGGTTCGCAGAACACGGTGTCGACCGGGACGGCGACGAGCCGACCGAACCGGCCGCCCTTGGTGCGGAAGCGCTGCGATCCCCACCCGACGACCGGCACGATCGGCACCCCGGCAGCCTGCGCCATGCGGACCGCCCCGGCCCGGAACGGCAGGAGCTCCCCCGACGGCGAGATGGTCTGCTCCGGGGCGATCGCGACGAGGTCGCCGCTGCGGAGCGCCTCCACGGCCTCGCGGAAGGCCCCGGAGCGTCCCATGAGCGACTGCCGGTCGACCTTCACGACGTCGCCCCAGCGTGCGGCCCACCCGAGCCAGGGGCTCTCGACCGCCTCACGCTTGCCGATGTAGCGGACCGGTCGGCGCACCTCCCGAACGATGGGCCATCCGAGCATGATGAAGTCGACGTAGCTGTGGTGGTTGAACGCGAGGACCGCACCTCCCCGACGGGGCACGTGCTCGAGCCCGCGCACCCGCGGTCGCCAACCGGCGAGCCAGAACGCACCGATCGCGATCCCGATGATGATCGCCCAGCGCCAGTCGAGCTCTCGCGGTGGCGGCGGCACCGCGGCCGGGGACGTCGGGGCGCGGGACGCCCCGGCGTCGGACGCGGTCGGATCCACGCCCTCCTCGCCCGCCGGAGCGTCAGACGACACGCTTCATTCGCGCGCGGTTGCCGTCGGCGATCGAACGCGCGCCCCTGGAGAGCGCGATGGTGCCGCTGCGCACCAGCTCCCGGATGCCGTAGGGAGCGAGGAGCTCGACCATGGCCTCGAGCTTGCGCGGGTTGCCGGCGGCCTCGATGGTGACTGCGTCGTGAGCGACATCGACGACGCGGGCGCGGAAGACGTCGGCGATCTCGATGATCTGCGAGCGCGTCTCCCCGTTCGCCTCCACCTTGACGAGCTGGAGCTCGCGCGCGACCGCCTCATCGGGCTCGAGCTCGAGGATCTTGAGCACGTGCACGAGCTTGTTGAGCTGCTTGACGATCTGCTCGAGCTGGACGGCCTCAGCGCCGACGACGACCGTCAGCCGGGAGATGGCGGCGTCCTCGGTCGGACCGACGGCGAGGGAATGGATGTTGTACCCGCGCCGCGCGAACATCCCGGCGATGCGGGTCAGCACCCCGGGCTTGTTCTCGACGAGCACCGAGAGCGTGTGTCGGTCGCGCACGGTCGTCCTCCTCCGTCCTCGCGGACGCTCGGGTCCCGAGGACCCTCAGGCCTCGTTGGGCATGCGGGCGAACCACTCCTCCGCGGACTCGAGCACCTCGTCGTTCGAGGCTCCGGAGGGCACCATCGGGAACACCATCTCGTCCGGATCGACCCGGAAGTCGATCAGCACCGGCTGGTCCGTGATCGCGCTCGCCTTCGAGAGCACCGTGTCGAGATCCTCCACCCGCTCCACGCGGAACGCCGGGATGCCGTAGGCGTCCGCCAGGCGGACGAGGTCGGGAAGCGACTGCGGCAACTCCACCTGCGAGAGCCGATCCGCGTAGAAGAGCGACTGCCACTGCCGCACCATCCCGAGGAAGCCGTTGTTGATGATGCAGAACACGACGGGGATGCGGTGCTGGACCGCCGTCGCGAGCTCCTGCATGGTCATCTGGAAGCAGCCATCGCCGTCGATCGCCACCACCGGAACGTCCGCACCCACCCCGACCTTCGCGCCGATGGCCGCGGGGACCGCGAACCCCATCGTGCCGAGGCCCCCCGAGTTGATCCACTGCCGACCGCGGGAGTAGGGGATCAGCTGCGCGGCCCACATCTGGTGCTGCCCGACACCGGCCACGTAGACGGCCCCGTCGCCCCAGTGCTCGTGGATGGCCCGGATGGCGGTCTGGGGCTTGAGGACGCCCGTGGCCGGCTGGTCGCAGCGCAGCGGGTGCGCTTCGGCCAGTCCCGCGAGGCGGGCACGCCATGCTCCGGCGTCGGGCACCAGCCCCTCGGCTCGCCCCTCGGCGTCGGCCTCGTCGAGCAGCTCGAGGAGCTGACCGAGCACGATGCGCACATCACCGACGATGGGCACATCGACCTCACGGTTCTTCCCGATCTCGGCCGGATCGACATCGACGTGGATCACGCGGGCGAGCGGCGCGAACGCGTCGAGCCGCCCGGTGACCCGGTCGTCGAAGCGAGCGCCGAGGGTCACCAGCAGGTCCGTCTCCTGCAGCGCGCGGATGGCGGCGTAGTGCCCGTGCATGCCGGGCATGCCGACGGCGAGCTCGTGGCTGTCGGGAAGGACCCCGCGCGCCATGAGCGTGGTGACGACCGGCAGACCCAGCCGCTCGGCGAACGCCCTCAGCTCCGCATCGGCGCCGGCTCGAACGAGGCCCCCGCCGGCGTAGATCACCGGGCGCTCGGCCTGCGCGATGAGCTCGAGCGCGTCGCGCAGCATGCGCGCGTGCCCGCGCTTGGTCGGTCGGTACCCGGGCAGGTCGACCTCGTCGCTCCACTCCCAGGTCACGGTCGCGTTGAGCACGTCCTTGGGGATGTCGACGAGCACGGGCCCCGGTCGGCCCGAGCGGGCGACGTGGTAGGCCTCGCGGATGGCCGGAGCGATGCGCTCCACGGAGCGGACGAGCTCGTTGTGCTTGGTGATCGGCATCGTGATGCCGGTCACGTCCGCCTCCTGGAAGGCATCGGTCCCGATCATGCTGGTGGGGACCTGACCGGTGATGGCGAGCACCGGGACCGAGTCCATCATGGCATCGGTCAGTCCGGTCACGAGGTTGGTCGCGGCCGGACCCGAGGTCACGATGCACACGCCGACCCGACCGGTCGCGTGCGCGTAGCCCTCGGCCATGTGGATCGCACCCTGCTCGTGGCGGACCAGCACGTGGGTCAGGCCCGCCTCGATGAGCGGGTCGTAGGCCGGCAGGATCGCCCCGCCGGGGTAGCCGAAGACCGTGTCGACCCCGAGCGCCTCGAGGCTCATCATCACGGCCTGCGCTCCGGTGACCTCCATGGTGCTCCCTCGTTCCTGCTGCGTCCCGGCCCCTGACACACGACGACCTCCCACGGGGGGAGGTTCGCGCGCGAGGTCGGGGACCGCGCGCGCTACGCGACTACCACGACCCCACCGAGGACGGCGGTCGAGCGGCTGCGGCCATCGGCGCGCATCGCGGACCTCCTGTCCCCGGCGGACACGGGGCCGGACGGACCGGACCCGGGCGGCGGCGCCGCCGTCGGCATGGTCGCGCGTGACCCGGCCGAGGTCAAGTCCCCGTCCGGACCGCACGCAGGGCGCTGGAGCCCTCGTGGGACGTGCGATCCGCCTCGGCACCGGCGTCCGCCGCGCCCGTCGGCTCCGCCGGGGGTGCCGACGGTGCCGACGGTGCCGAGGGTGCGAGCCCCGGGACGAGGGCCGAACGGAGCCGCTCGGCGATGCCGTCGGCGTCGAGGCCGAGCTCGGCGAGGATGGCGTCCGGCGCGCCATGGGCCAGGTAGGCGGTGGGGACCCCGAGTCGCAGCGCCGGGGGCGCCGCCATCGGCCCGACCAGCTCGACCACACGATCGACGAGCTCCGCTCCAGCGCCACCGGCCGCGACACCGTTCTCGACGGTGACGAGCAGGCGCGCACCCGCGGCCTCGGCGAGCATCACCGGATCGGCCGGCCGAACGCTGCGCACGTCCCAGACCGCGATGTCGTGCCCCTCCTCCGCGAGGCGCTCCGCCGCCTCGAGCGCAGGCACCGCTCGGTCGCCGACCGCCAGCACGACGACGTCACGGCCCCGACGCAGCCGTCGCGCTGCGAGGCCGGCGATCGCACGGACCTCCCCGAGCTCAGCGCGACGACGGACCGCGCCCTTCGGGAAGCGCAGCGCCACCGGACCCTCGAGCCCGACCGCGACGTCCAGCAGGTCGACGAGGTCCTCCTCGCACGAGGGCGCGAGCAGCGTCATCCCGGGGACCCGCAGCAGCAGCGCGAGGTCGAGGATCCCGTGGTGGCTCGGGCCGTCGTCCCCGGTGACGCCGGCACGGTCGAGCGCGAACACGACGTGCTCGCCGTGCAGCCCCACATCGAGGTTGGTCTGGTCGAACGCCCGCGCGAGGAAGGTCGAGTAGACGGCGACGACGGGGATCCGTCCACCGTGGGCGAGCCCGGCGGCGGCCGTGACCGCGTGCTGCTCCGCGATGCCGACGTCGAGCACGCGCGAGGGCATCGACTCCGCCATCGCGAGCAGCCCCGTCGATCCCGGCATCGCCGCGGTGATGGCCGTGATGCGCTCGTCCCGCTCGGCGAGCGCGAGCATGGCCTCACCGAAGGCCTGCGTCCAGGTCCGCCGACCCCCGCCGCTGGAGGCACCGGTCTCGGGATCGAAGGCCGAGGTGTCGTGCAGCCGCTTCTCCGGATCGGTCTCGGCGGGCTCGTAGCCCTTGCCCTTCTCGGTGAGGACGTGGACGAGCACCGGCCCCCCGGAACGGGCGGCATGGGTCAGGGCGAGCTCGAGTCCCTCGACGTCGTGCCCGTCGTAGGGACCGAGGTAGCGCACGCCGAGTGCCTCCACGAAGGCCTGCAGTGCGGGTGCTTCGGAGAGGACGGTCTTGATGGCACCGAGACCCGCATCGGCGACGCGACCGGCGAGCGGCCGCCGATCGAGCCAGCGGTCCATGCGCCCACGCCACGAGCGGTAGCGGGGGTCGGTGCGCAGGTCGGCCACGCGCTGCGAGAGCCGGCTGACGGTCTCGGCGTAGGAGCGACCGTTGTCGTTGAGCACGATGATCACCGGGACACCGTGGTGCCCGAGGTTGTTGAGCGCCTCGTAGGCCATCCCGCCGGTCAGCGCACCGTCACCGACGATGGCGACGATGCGGCGCGTCGACCCGCGCTCGGCGAGCGCGATGCCCGTCGCCCACGAGAGTGCCGTCGAGGCGTGCGAGTTCTCGATGACGTCATGGGGCGACTCGACGCGTGACGGGTAGCCGGAGAGCCCGCCCGCCTGCCGGAGCTGCGCGAACCCACCGAGCCGGCCGGTGAGCATCTTGTGCACGTAGGCCTGGTGGCCCGTGTCCCACAGCAGGAGGTCCTCGGGCGACTCGAACACGCGATGCAGGGCGACGGTGAGCTCGACGACCCCGAGGTTCGACCCGAGGTGGCCTCCCACGCGCGAGACCGCCTCGACGATCGCCGCGCGAAGCTCCTCGACGAGCCGCGGCATGGCCTCCGGCGGGAGGGCCTTGAGGTCGGTCGGGGACGCGATGGACTCGAGCACGCTCGGCACCCGTCCGCCTCCTCGCCCGCGCGCGGCCTCACGCTGGGCGGACCCGGCCGACCCGGGCCCCGTCGCGCCGAGGGTAGGCCAGACCCGCCGGCCCGCCGGCGACCGCGAGGCCCCCCGGCCAGGTCCGGCCCGCGCCGGCCGCGCGGGCCGACCTCAGGCGCTGCCGATGAGGTCGACGGCCCGGAGCGCGATCGCCATCGTCGGTGCGTTGGTGTGCCCACGCACGATGGTGGGCATGACCGAGGCGTCGACGACGGAGAGGCCCT
>JBEAQO010000207.1:0-4379 GCA_041163825.1 Actinomycetota bacterium
GCACGGTCCGCGACGGCGACCCCGAGCGACTCGAGTTCGTCGCGCACCGCTCCGGCGAGGTCGACCGACGGCGCCCCGGCCGCGCTCGTCGCGACCGCGCTCATCGCCCGGGCACCGACCGCATCCCGGACCTCCGGACCCACCTCGTAGCAGCACGGTCCGATGCACGGACCGATCAATGCGTCGAGACCTGCGCCGGCATCCTCGAGCATGCGCATGCGTTCGACCGCGGCCGACACCGTCCCCGCGACGACCCCGCGCCAGCCCGCGTGCACGGCTGCGATCGTCGTCGCGCCAGCGATGAGCACGGGCACACAGTCGGCCGCCATCACGACCAGCGCGAGGTCCGTCGCTCGCGTCACGAGTCCGTCGACGCCGCGCACCTCACGGCCCGATGCACCATCGACGAGGGCGACCTCCCTTCCGTGCACCTGCCGCATGGTCACCCAGCGGTCCGGGTCCGTCCGCGTCACCATCGCGACGCGCGAGCGTGCTGCGGCGAGGCGGCCCGGCGAGTGCGGCCGGTGGTGCGCGAGGTTGTCGTCCGAGTCGATGCTGGCCGTGACGGAACCGAGGGAGCGGCCGCTGAGGTGGACCTCGACTCCGGGTGCGAGCCGGTGCTGCTCGAGCGGCGTCACGCGCGGCTCAGCGAAGGAAGCTCGGGAGGTCGAGGTCGTCATCGTCATCATCGTCGACGCCGACCTGGATCGTCGTCCGGATCCTGGGCGCGGGCTCGGTGGTGGGCGGGACGACCGGCGTCACCGCCGTCGGTGCCTCGGCGTCCCCGAAGAGGTCGTCCTCCTGGGGGGCCGCGGTCGTCACGGCGGTCGCGGCCGGCACCTCGGTGCGGACCGGCTCCGGTTGGCGGACGATGACCCCCGCGAGCTCGCGGCCCTCGCCGTCGAAGCCCGCGGCGATGACGGTCACCTTTACCTCGTCCCCGAGGGAGTCGTCGACGACCGCCCCGAAGATGATGTTCGCCTCGGGATGCGCGGACTCGCTGACCAGGTCGGCGGCCTCGTTCGCCTCGAAGAGGCCGAGGTCGCTCCCGCCCGCGACCATCAGCAGCACCCCACGCGCGCCGTCGATCGACGACTCGAGCAGTGGCGAGGACACGGCGAGGCGCGCGGCATCGATCGCTCGCGACTCCCCGCGAGCGCGACCGATCCCCATGAGCGCGCTCCCGGCATCCTTCATGACCGTGCGGACGTCCGCGAAGTCGAGGTTGATGAGCCCCGGCGTCATGATGAGGTCGGTGATGCCCTGGACACCCTGCAGCAGGACGTCGTCGGCCATGCGGAACGCCTCGAGCACCGAGGTGTCCTTGGCCGAGACCTGGAGCAGACGGTCGTTGGGGACGACGATGAGCGTGTCGACCTTCTGCTTCAGCCGTGACACCCCCTCCTCCGCCTGGTTGGAGCGGCGACGGCCCTCGAACTTGAACGGTCGGGTCACGACACCGATCGTCAGGGCGCCGGCCTCCTTCGCG
Source organism: Actinomycetota bacterium (assembly GCA_041163825.1). Classification (GTDB taxonomy): domain Bacteria; phylum Actinomycetota; class Nitriliruptoria; order Nitriliruptorales; family Nitriliruptoraceae; genus JBEAQO01. The sequence goes on from JBEAQO010000207.1 coordinate 1,490, forward strand.
ATCTCGGCGATGAGCGGCGAGGCCCCGGTCCCGGTCCCTCCGCCCTCACCGGCCGTGATGAAGACCATGTCGCTCCCGGCCAGGATCTCGGCGATCTCGTCGCGGTGGTCCTCCGCGGCCTGACGGCCGACCTCGGGATCCGCTCCGGCGCCGAGGCCCCGCGTGAGGTCGCGCCCGATGTCGAGCTTGACGTCCGCATCCGACATCAGCAGGGCCTGCGCGTCGGTGTTGACCGCGACGAACTCGACGCCGCGCAACCCGGCGTCGATCATCCGGTTGACGGCGTTGACGCCCCCACCGCCGACCCCGACGACCTTGATGACCGCGAGGTAGTTGGACGGCACGTAGGACATGTTCCCTGGCTCCTGGACCGACGCCTCCGCCGGGCTCCGGGCACGCTACCCGCCGGCGGGAGCCTCGACCCGCGCCAACCCTTGACCTCGAGTCGAGACTCGACGACCGTGGACCTCCACCTTGGGTCGAAGGGGACGAGCGCGCCCCGACCACCCGCAGGAGCCCGAGGAGGCTCGGAGCCGACGCTCCCGACGGTCCCCCCGGGCGCGGACGGCGCGCCTGCGGGGGCGGCATCGCGCCCCGGAGGGGCGTCACGACCCGAGCGGTGTCACGGCCCGAGCGGTGTCCGACGGGCAAGGTTCAGCGCGGGACGACCACCGGTGCCGTCGGGGACCGGAGGTCGATGACCGCCACGGGCACGTCCCCCACGTCCTCGAGGATCGCGCCGAGCGCGCGGACCTTCTCGTCGAGTCGATCGGCGCGACCGAGCCGGACCCGGGTGCCGTCCACGAGCAGCAGCACGACGTCGTCCTCGACGAGTGCCTCGATGCGCTCGAGGTCCGCACGCACCGGCCCCGACACCCCGCGCCAGACCGTCATCGCCGCCGCGAGCGCCGGCACCTCCGAGGCCCTGCCACCGACCGCGGGCGGTGCGTCCGCGAGGCGGACCTCGGTGAGGGTTGGGTCGGTGCCCGAGGCGATGACGACACCCTCGCGGTCGACGAGCCGCTGCACGCCACCACCACGAACCTCCACCACCGCTTGACGTTCCTCGACGAGGACGCGCACCGACCGCACTCCGGTGCGCGAGACGTCGGCAGCGCGCACCAGGGGCAGCGCGACGACGCGCTCACGGGCCGCACCGAGGCGCAGTCGGACGATGGACGTCCCCTCCTCGAGTCCCGCCGCCGTACGCACCTCGGCAGGGTCGAGTCGGACCGTGCCGACGACCTCGACCCACTCGAGCGCGACGAGTGGGCCACGTTCGATCACGGCGAGGGCGATGACGATCGCGACGAGCGTCGCACCGATGAGGGTCCGACGCAGGCGGGCGCGCCGCCGCTCCCCTCGCACCGCGCGGCGTCGCTCCGCGAAGCGTCCGTCCATCAGGTGCGACGCCCGGGTCCGCCCTCGGGACCGGAGGTGACGACACCGACGTCCGGGTCATCGAACACCCCCAGCCGGACCACCTCCGGCTCGAGGGCGATGCCCGAAGCCTCGAGGACGCGAGCGCGGACGTGCTCGATGAGGCGCGCGACGTCGTCGGCCGACGCCCCGGGACGCGTGACGATGAAGTTCGCATGCAGCGTCGAGACCGCCGCACCGCCGATGCGTGCCCCCTTGAGACCGGCCTGCTCGATCAGCGCCCCGGCGGACGACCCAGCCGGGTTGGTGAAGACCGACCCGCAGCTCGGCTCGTTGATCGGCTGATGCGTCCGACGCCAGTCACGGATGTTCGCGAGCTCCTGTCGCAGTCCGTCGATCGGACCGTGCTCGAAGCGGAGATGCGCGCGCACGACGACGTCATCGGGCGCGAGCGCTGACGTGCGGTAGCCGAGCCGCAGGTCCGCAGCCGCCACGCGGACCACACCGCCGGTCGCGAACCGGACCACGTCGACCGCGACCAGGTCCGCCGCGATGTCACGACCGTGCGCACCCGCGTTCATCCGAACGGCACCGCCGACCGTGCCGGGCACGCCGATCGCCCACGCGAACCCGGCGAGGCCAGCCTCCGTCACGCTCACCGCGAGCGTCGGCAGCGGCTCCGCCCCGCCGGCGATGACCTCCCCGGAGTCCGCCGACACCTGAGCCCCGCGAAGGCCGCGTCCGAGCCGAACGACGACCCCCGGCCAGCCCCGGTCCGAGACGAGCAGGTTCGAGCCGCGACCGATGACGACGGCGGGGACCGTCGCCGCACGCACGACGCTCGCGACCGCGACGAGGTCCTCGATCGTGTCGACCGTGACCATCGCTGCCGCTGGGCCTCCGACCCGAAGCGTGGTCCGATCGGCGAGATCGACCTCCGCTTCGACCTGCTCGAGACCGGCCGCACGCAGCGCCTCCGCGATGCCGCGCATCTACGGTGCTCCGAGTCGCTCGAGCAACGCCGGCCCGATCTGCGTCACGTCCCCGGCTCCCGCCACGACCACGAGGTCCCCGGGGTGCGCGCGCTCGAGGACGGCCGCCACGACCTCATCGAGGTGCGCGACGTACGTCACGTCCGCCCCGGCAGCGAGTGCCGCCTCCGCGACCGTCCGTCCCGTCACCCCGGGCACGGTGGGTTCCCCCGCGCCGTACACATCGGTGACGATGACCCGATCCGCACCCGCAGCGGCGCGCCCGAGCTCGTCCCCGAGCGCGGCGGTCCGCGAGTACCGGTGCGGCTGGAGGACGAGGACGACCTCCCCCCGCGCAACGGACCGCGCGGCGGCGAGGGTCGCACGCAGCTCGGTCGGATGGTGGGCGTAATCGTCCACCACGCTGACCCCACCCGCGGTCCCCAGACGCTGGAACCGCCGGGCCGCCCCGGTGAACGCGCCGAGGCCCTGCGCCGCGCGCGCGAGATCGAGGCCCAGCGCGTCCACGGCCGCCAGGG
>JBEAQO010000208.1:0-14826 GCA_041163825.1 Actinomycetota bacterium
CGCCCGGAGCGTCCGGAGCTCGCGTCAGCCGGACAGCGTCTCGAAGCGCCCGAGGACGCGGACGACGTAGAGCTGGGTCTCCGTGATGCCGGGGACGCAGCCGCAGTTGGCCACGCGGGTCGGACCGGCGTTGTACGCCGCGAGCGCGAGCTCGATGCTGCCGAAGCGGGACAGCTGGGAGCGGAGGTAGCGGGTGCCGGCGTCCACGTTGCGTTCGGGATCGAAGCGCTCGTCGACCTCGTCGTCGACCCGCAGTCCGAGCCCGCGCGCGGTAGCGGGCATCAGCTGCGCGAGTCCCGCTGCCCCGGCGTGCGAGACGACGCCGGGTCGGAACCCGCTCTCCGTCCAGACGAGTGCGGCGACCAGTCGTGCATCGACCCCGCGCTCGGCACCGACACGGTTGAGCATCGCGGCGTAGGGCTGTCCCGCGGCGGGCAGACGTCCGGCCCACGAGGGCGTCCCCGGGTCGGGCTGGCCCGGCGGCTGGATGGCCACGAGCCGACTCGCCTCGAGCTGCGCGATGCGGGTGCGCAGGACCGTGGCCAGCGCCGCTTGGGCCTCGACGTCGTTCTCGAGTCGTGAGACGACGGCTCGCCGCTGGGCGCGGTCGGACTCGATCGCCGAGACCACCTCGGCCTGCCGACGGACGAGCCCACGGATGCGGTCGCGCTCGACCTCGGCCTGCCGCGCGGCGTCGGCGGCGGCCTGCCGAGCGGCGTCGATCGAGGCGACCAGCTCGCGCTGTGCCTCAGCGAGGTCGGTCACGTGGGTCACGAGGCCGCGGTCGTCCTCGGTCATCCGGCTGACCGCGTTCATCGTCACGGCGAGCTCGTGCAGGTCGAGCGCTCCGACGGTGCCGCGGATGACCACGTCGGCCGAACCCGCCGCACCGTGCTTGTAGGCGCGGATCAGCCGGAGCTCGAGGCGAGCCCGGGTCTCGACGAGCTCCTCCTCCACCTGCACGAGCTCGGACCCCGCGGCCTCCAGCTCTGCGAGGGCGGCGGCCTCGGCGGCCTCGGCCTCCGCGATCGAGCGCTCGACGCGCTCGAGGTCCGCTCGGACCTCGGCGAGCTCCGCGTTGGCCGTCCCGAGCCGTCGGTCGAGCTCCTCGAGCTGGTCGGACACCGAGCGCAGCTCCGCCTCGAGCTCGGTCATGCTGCGCCCGACCCCGTCGAGCTCGTCCTGGGCCTCCTCGAGGTCCCGGTCGATGGCCTCGAGGTCCGTGGAGGCGAGCGCCACCGTCGGCACGGCCAGCGCGAGGAGGGCTGCCGTGGCAGCGATCCTCCGCCCCGTCCGGCGCGGCGTGGACATGGGATCGGGCTCCGAGGTGGTCGCGGCGGGCGGACCTCGTGGGGCCCGGTCGGAGCGATCCTCGACCTTCGGTGGAGGTCGAGGGGCTCGCTGGTCGGGCCGGAGGGTCGGACCCTCGTAGGAGGTTCGTCGTGCCGGTGGCTGTTGGGGATGATGTCTCGTGAGGCAGGAGTCCGGCCATGGGGCGCCGGTGGTTCGTTCCTCCAGCGTAGGATGCGGCCCCGACGCCCACCCCGGCCGAACGGCCGGGCCCGAACGGCCCGGAACGGCCTCGAACGGCCTCCCTGGGGCCGGGATCGACCGTTCCCAGTTCGCGCCCCTGCGTGCGGGACGGCGGGCCCGCGCGGTCCGTTCGGGACGGAGGTGCCACCGTGCTGCGCTGCTCCGATGTGACCATCCGGGTCGGTGGTCGCCCCCTGCTCGAGGGCGTCGACCTCACGGTCGCCATCGGCCGACGCGTCGCGCTCGTCGGGGGCAACGGGGTCGGCAAGACCACCCTGCTGCGGACCCTGCTCGGGGAGCGCTCGCCGGACGCGGGCACCGTGTCACGCCCGCGGGACCTGCGGGTGGGCCACCTCTCCCAGGACGTCGTCGAGGTCGACGCCTCCGCCGGCAGCGTCCTCGACCACCTGCTCGATGGCAGCGACCACCTCGCCGTGCTGGAACGGGAGCTCAGGGGGCTCGAGGCGGCGCTGGAGGCGGCCGGCAGCGCGCCCGACCCCCGACTCCTCGAGCGCTACGCCGACGCGCAGGAGCGCTTCCAGAGGGACGGCGGCTACGCCCGCGAGGCCGAGGCCCTGCGGGTCCTCGCTGGGCTCGGGTTCCGTCCCGGCGACGAGCACCGCCCCATGGTCGAGCTCTCCGGTGGGTGGCGGGCCCGCGCCGCGCTCGGCCGCCTGCTGCTGGCCGGGCCCGACGTGCTCGTCCTCGATGAACCGACCAACCACCTCGACGTCGAGACCATCGAGTGGCTCGAGCGCACGCTGGTCGAGGCGCCGGGCGGGCTGCTGTTCGTGTCCCACGACCGGGACTTCATCGACGCGGTGGCCGACACGATCGTCGAGGTCGCTGCCGGGACCGCCTCCACCTACGACGTTCGCGCCCACGGGGAGGACTCGGGTGGCTTCGCCTCGTTCCTCGAGCAGCGTGAGGCGCGGCTCGCGTCGTTGCGAGCGGCTCGGGTCCAGCAGGACCGGCGCATCGCCGAGCAGGAGCGCTTCATCGAGCGCTTCCGCTACAAGGCGACCAAGGCCCGTCAGGTCCAGTCGCGGGTCAAGGCCCTCGAGCGGGTCGAGCGCATCGCCGTGCCGGAACGTCGCGACCTCGTCGTCCGCTTCGGCTTCCCGGCCCCCGCGAGGGCGGGCCGCGAGGTCGCGACGCTGTCCGGTGTCACCTTCGGCTACGGCGAGCGCCGGGTGCTCGACGGCGTCGACCTCACGATCGAGCGAGGTCGCAAGGTCGCCCTGATCGGACCCAACGGCGCGGGCAAGTCGACGCTGCTGCGCGTGCTCGGCGGGCAGCTCGTGCCCGCGCTCGGGGAGGTGACGCTCGGCGCGAACGTGTCGACCGTGCTGGTCGATCAGCACCAGGCCGAGGTGCTGGACCCGGACCGCGATGTGCTCGCGGAGTTCCGCACCGCGCTCGGCGAGCGTCACCGGAGCGTCAACCAGCGCTCACTGCTCGCCGCGTTCGGGTTCCCCGGTGAGCTCGCGGAGCGTCGGGTCGGCGACCTCTCGGGCGGTGAGCGGATGCGCCTCGGCCTCGCGCGGGCGATGGTCTCTGAGGCGAACCTGCTCCTGCTCGACGAGCCGACGAACCACCTCGACCTGGCCTCGCGCGACGTCCTGGAGGATGCGCTGGTGGCCTACGAGGGCACCGTCGTGCTGGTGACGCACGACCGCCACGTCATCCGTCGCGTCGCCGACGCCGTCGTGCAGGTCGGCGAGGGCGGTGCACGCTGGTTCGACGGTGGCTTGGAGGACCTGCGCCGGCGCGATCGGCGGGGCGCCGGGGCCGGACCGGCGAGCGCACCGCTCGCCCCGAGCGCACGTGCGAGGAGGGACCCGGAGGGGGAACGCGTGGGCAGGGGCGCTGCGCGCGATGGGGCGTCGAGGGAGCGCGCGGCCCAGCGCCGCCGACTCGAACGGGCGCTCGCCGCCGTCGAGTCCGAGCTCATCGAGGCGGAGGCGGAGGTCGCTCGTCTGACCCGCGAGCTCGCGCGGCCCGCGCTCTACGAGGATCGCACGCTGGCCGAGGCGACCGCGCGGGAGCACGCCAGCGTGAAGGACCGTGCGGCCAGCCTCATGGCGCGCTGGGAGGAGGCCGGCCTCGCGCTCGAGCGAGCATCGGCCGCCGAAGGAGGAAGGACGGACTGACCCCGCGCCGATGCCCGTGCGGTTCGCGGCAGGGCGAGGCCGGCACGACGAGGCTGCCGACCGCGCGGGTCAGCGCGCGGCGATGTCGACGTAGGGGCGTTCGCCCGAGCCGTCGTAGACCTGCAGCGGGCGAGCGATCGCCTGCTCCTCGTCGAGCAGGTTCTCCTGCCAGTGGGCGAGCCAGCCCGGGATCCTGCCGAGCGCGAAGAGGACCGGGAACATCGTCTTGGGGAAGCCCATCGCCTGGTAGATGATGCCCGAGTAGAAGTCGACGTTCGGGTAGAGGCGTCGCTCGACGAAGTACTCGTCCTCGAGGGCGGCCTGCTCGAGCTCGACCGCGATGTCGATGAGGTCGTTTCGGCCGGTCACGGCGAAGACCTGGTGAGCGAGCTCGCGGATCACCTTGGCGCGCGGGTCGTAGTTCTTGTAGACGCGGTGCCCGAAGCCCATGAGGCGGAACTCGCCGGCCTTGGCGCGCTCGATGTGGGTGGCGACGTTGGCCGGGGACCCGATGCGCTCGAGCATGTTGAGGACGGCCTCGTTGGCACCGCCGTGGAGCGGACCGTAGAGGGCGGCTGCCGCACCGGCGGCCGCCGAGTACGGGTCGGCGTCGGAGGATCCGATGGTGCGCATGGTCGTCGTCGAGCAGTTCTGCTCGTGGTCGGCGTGCAGGATGAGCAGGACGTCCATGGCGCGCTCGAGGACCGGGTCGGGCTCGTAGCGGAGCTCCGTGGTCCGCCGCATCATGTTGAGGAAGTTGCCGGCGAAGGAGAGCTCGTTGTCGGGGTAGGCGTAGCGCATCCCGATCGAGTGGCGGTAGGCGAAGGCGGCGAGCGTCGGGAACTTCGCGATGAGCCGGACGATCTGCATGTGCCGGGTCTCGGCATCATCGATGCCCTTGGCCTCCGGGTAGAAGGTGGAGAGCGCGGCGACCGTCGACACGAGGATCCCCATGGGGTGCGCGTCGTGGTGGAAGCCGTCGATGAACTTCTTCACGTTCTCGTGGATGAAGGTGTGATGGGTGATCTCGTAGCGCCACCGGTCGGCCTGCTCCTGCGTCGGCAGTTCTCCGTGGATGAGGAGGTAGGCGACCTCGAGGAACGTCGAGCGCTCGGCGAGCTCCTGGATCGGGTAGCCGCGGTAGCGCAGGATCCCGGCCTCGCCATCGATGTAGGTGATGGTGCTCCGACAGCTGGCCGTGTTCTTGAAGCCCGGGTCGTAGGACACGAGTCCGAAGTCGTCGTCGTCGATGCGGATCGCGCGGAGGTCGGTCGCACGGACCGCACCGTCGACGATGGGCACCGAGTAGGACCGGCCGGTGCGGTTGTCGACGATGGTCAGGGTGTCGTCCGGAGCGGTCACGGGTGCGCCTCCCCTGAGGGCCCGGGGGCGGGAGCGGCCCGAGGACCGGGGGCGGTCCGAGGCCGAGCGGGGGCCGGGAGCAGCAAGGTAGTCGCCGCTCCGACCATCCTTGGCGGATACTTGATGTTTCAAGTAACAGCGCGAGGATGGTCGCGTCGACGACCGTCGACGACCGTCGACGTCCCGACCGGAAGGACCATCGTGAGCAGCGCCAACCTGCCGCAGGCCGGCACCTGGGTCATCGACCCGTCGCACTCGACCGTCTCGTTCGTCGTCCGCCACCTCGCCGTCGCGAAGGTGCGAGGACGCTTCGTTGCCTTCTCTGGCACGGTGGAGGTGGCCGACCCGATCGCGGACCCACGCGTCGAGGTCACCATCGAGGCCGTGACCTTCACGACCGACGACGAGCAGCGCGACGGCCACGTCCGCAGCGCCGACTTCCTCGATGTCGAGAACCGCCCGACCCTGACATTCGCGGGCTCCGGACCGCGCCAGCAGGGTGCGGACTGGGTCCTGCCGGGCGAGCTGACGATCCGCGGGGTGACCCGTCCCGTCGAGCTCACGGTCGAGCCGCTCGGCCTCGTCGTCGACCCGTGGGGCACCACGAAGGCCGGCTTCAGCGCCAGCGCGGAGATCGACCGTGAGGACTTCGGCATCACCTGGAACCAGGCCCTCGAGGCGGGGGGCGTGCTGGTCAGCCCCAAGGTGCGAATCGAGCTCGAGATCCAGCTGGCGCCGGGATCCTGAGTCCCGTGCCCGCTCCGGGGTGCCGCCACGGCCGGCCCCCGGGACGACGATGGCCGCCCGGGGGACCGGGCGGCCATCATCGTCCCCGGCCGGGGCGCGCCCCGGCCGGGGGTCCTACCTGGTGCTCAGAGGTCGTACGGGCGCATGGTGCTACGGCCGTTGGCCTTCGCACGGTGCGCCGCCGCCGAGAGCATCCCGGCGATCTTCTTGTTGAGCTCGTCGACGACGTTCGAGTCCGTGCGCAGGCCCAGGCCCTTGATGGCCTCCTTGACCTTGCTCTGGACGATCAGCGAGTCCGCCACGGTGGTTCCTCCTGGTGGGCGTCGGTCCGGGTCGTGAGGAGCCGGCCGAGGTGGGTTCTGGGGGTGCTGCAGCGGCGACCGTAGGGGCCGCAGGGGCCCGATTGCGGCATCTCCGACCGTCCGTGGCGCGGAAGTGGCCCCGAGGGGGCCCAGAACGCGCGCTGCATGGCCACGGATGCGCGTCCACCGCTCGGAAAGGGGCGGCGCGGGCCCGCATCCGGCCCAGAACGGCCGTGCGCGGTCCACGGAGGGGCAGGATGGCGCACCGCCAGCGGCCGCCCGGCCGAGCGGGGGAGCCCCGGGTGCCACGGACCGCCATCGTCTGGTTCACGCGCGACCTGCGGGTCCACGACCAGCCCGCCCTGACCGCCGCCGTCGCCGAGGGCGGGCCCGTCCTCGCCCTCTTCGTGCTCGACGAGCGCATCCTGGGCTCCCGCTACGCCGCGGCGAACCGGCTCTCCAACCTGCTCGACGCCCTCCACGACCTCCGGGCGGCCCTGCGGGAGCGCGGCGGTGAGCTCGTGGTGCGCCGCGGGGACCCGATCACCGAGCTCCGGGGGCTCGCCCGCACCGTCGAGGCCGGGTCGCTCCATGCGAGTCGCGACGTGTCCGGATTCGCCCGGGCGCGTGAGGGCGCCCTCGAGGCGCTCGGCCGCGAGCTCGGGGTCCCCGTGACGCTGCACCCCGGCGTGACCCTCGTCGAGCCGTTCGCCATCACCGCCTCGGGCGGGGGCGCCTTCCGCGTCTTCACGCCCTACTGGCGGCGGTGGTTCGTGCACGAGCGCCCCTCGCCGCTCGCCGCCCCGACCCGCGTGCCCCGTCCCGTGGAGGTCGGCGATGGCGCGGGGGCAGCGGTCCCGGCCGGTCCGATCCCCGACCTCTCCGAGCTCACCGACGGCGCGACGGCGCCCGAGCTCGCCCGAGGTGGCGAGCGCGCCGCGCGCGAGCGCCTCGCGTGGTGGCTCGACGGGCCGCTCGATCGCTACGCCACCGGGCGCAACGAGCTCGGTGTCGACGCCACATCGCGCCTCTCCCCCCACCTCCACCTCGGGACCCTCTCCGCCGCCGAGGTGGCGAGCCACCTCGACCCGGTTCGTGAGGACCACCTGACCTTCCTCCAGGAGCTGTGCTGGCGCGACTTCAACCACCAGCTCCTCGCAGCGCGGCCCGACCTCGTGCGCGAGGACTTCCGCAGCCAGGGGGACCGCTGGCGCGACGACGTGGACGCGTTCGTCGCCTGGCGCGAGGGTCGGACCGGCTACCCCATCGTCGACGCGGGCATGCGCCAGCTCCTGGTCGAGGGTTTCATGCACAACCGTGCGCGGATGATCGTCGCCTCGTTCCTGACCAAGCACCTCTACCTCGATTGGCGGCTCGGGGCGTGGCACTTCATGGACCACCTCGTCGACGGCGACCTCGCGAACAACTTCGCCCAGTGGCAGTGGAGCGCCGGGACCGGGACCGACTCCCGTCCCAACCGCATCTTCAACCCGGTCACCCAGGGCGAGCGCTACGACCCCGACGGCGCCTACGTCCGCCGCTTCGTGCCGGAGCTCGCCGACCTCGAGCCCAAGCGCATCCATGCGCCCTGGGAACGGGTGTCGCTCCTCGACCCGGTCCCCGACTACCCGCCGCCGCTCGTCGACCATCGCGAGGCGCGCGAGCGCTTCCTCACGGCCCGGGGTCGCTGAGCCCGGGGTCGCTGGGCCCGGGGTCGCTGGGCCCGGGGCCCCGGTGGGCCCGAGCACCTACCCTCGATGCCATGGAGGCGTCCCCGCTCGAACCGGTCGGTCCGCTCGACGCGGCGCTGCTCGCCATGGAGACGCCCGAGGTCCTGCTCCACGTGGCGACCCTCGTCGTGCTCGAGCGCCCGGCGGACGGGCGGCCCGTCCCGGCCGAGCGCCTCATCGGGCTCGTCGAGGAGCGCCTGCCGCTCGTGCCCCGCTACCGCCAGCGCGTGCTCGAGGCGGGACTGCCCGCCGGGCTCGCCCCGAGCGCCTTCTGGGTCGAGGATCCCGACTTCGACCTCGCCTACCACGTCCGCGTCTCGGCCCTGCCCGCACCCGGGACCGAGGAGCAGCTGCTCGCCCACTGCGCCCGTGTGCTCTCGAGACCCCTCGACCGTTCGCGGCCGCTCTGGGAGCTCTACGTCATCGAGGGCCTCGAGCATGGGCGGACCGCGCTGTTCGCCAAGAGCCACCACGCCATGATCGACGGGATGGAGGGCGTCGACCTCATCACCGTGATGCTCGAGGACGATGACGGACCTGCGGGCATCGCGCCGAGCACGGCGGCACCGCCATCGGCCGGTCGCCCTCGCCCCCTGCCCACGTCGGCCGAGCTCGCCCGCGCGAGCATGGAGGCGCTCGTGGCGCGTCCCGGCGCGATCCTCGAGCGCCTGCGAGCGGCATCGCGGGCCCCGAGCCGGACGCTGCGTCGCGCGGTCGCGATCGGGGTCAGCGCGGCGAGCGTGGTGCGCTCGCGGCTGCTCGCGCCGGCGCCCGCCTCCCTGATCAACCGCGGGCCGGGCCGCCACCGCCGCCTCGCCGTGGAGCGGCTCGCGCTCGCCGACGTGAAGGCCGTCAAGGACGCGTTCTCGACCACGGTCACCGATGTCGTGCTCGCCGTGGTCTCCGACGCGGTCGGTCGCTACCTCCGCGACCACGGTGCTCGCACGGACGGACTGTGGCTCCGGGTGCTCGTCCCGGTGTCACGCAGCGAGGACGCCGAGGAGCATCGCCTCCGCAGTTCGGTCGTCGGGGTCATCGTCGAGCTGCCGATGGCCGAGATGGACCCGGTCGAGCGGCTCCGGGCCTGTCGAGGGGCGATGGCCGACGTCCGTGATCGTCACGGCGCGGTCGGCGCCGGGTTCCTCCTCGGGCTCGACGAGTTCGCCCCGCCGACGCTGCACGCGCTCGCAGCGCGGTTGGCGACCGACGCCCGGGTGTTCAACCTGGCGGTGGTCAACGTGCCGGGACCGCAGCGGGCGCTCGCCTGCGCGGGCCTGCGTCTGGTCGCGGCGTTCCCCTTCACCTCCCTCCCGCCGGGTCAGGCGCTCGGGATCGGCGTCACCTCCATCGACGGGGCCCTCGACGTCGGACTGACCGCGGACTACGACGCGCTCCCCGACGTCGCGACGATCACCGACGGGCTCGTGGTCGCGCTCGCGGAGCTCGTCGCCTGCGCCGGCGCGGTCGCTGCGCCCCGGGACGCGACGGGACGCGCACCTCGAGCGTCGCGCGCCGTGTCCCCGCAGCCCCCGCCCGATGCCCCCGCGGCGGTGCCGGGGAGGGCCGACGCGTGAGCGACGGGGAGGCGGTGGACGGTCCGGACGGGACGGAGCTGCGCATCGAACGGCTCGTGCCCGAAGCGGTCCTCCCCGCGTACGCGCATCCCGGGGATGCCGGGCTCGACCTGACCACCATCGAGGATGCGCTCCTCGCGCCGGGGGAGCGCCGCGCGCTGCGCACCGGGCTCCGGGTCGCGGTCCCTGCCGGTCACGTCGGTCTGGTCCACCCCCGGTCCGGACTCGCCGCGCGCCACGGTGTGACGGTGGCCAACGCGCCCGGCACGGTCGATGCCGGCTACCGCGGCGAGCTCCTGGTGCTGCTCGTCAACCTCGGCGATGCGCCCGTGACGATCTCGTGCGGCGAGCGCGTCGCGCAGCTCGTCGTCCAGCGCGTCACCCGGACCCGTGTGGTGGAGGTCGATCGGCTCGACGGCACGGCCCGCGGGGACGGCGGCTTCGGCTCCACGGGGCGCTGAGCCGTCGCCGGCGGCGTGTCGGCGGCGCAGCCCTCCGCGGGCGGTGCCGGTTGCCGGGCCCGGCGGCGCGGCGATACCCTGCCGGCTCCGGCAGCGTTCGCGCCGCCGTCGCGCGGATGTAGCTCAGTTGGCTAGAGCGCCACCTTGCCAAGGTGGAGGTCGCGGGTTCGAATCCCGTCATCCGCTCCGTCCGACGCCGCCCGCGGGTCAGCCGTCGGTCGGGGGTCCCGCCGGTGGTCCGAGGATCCGCCGCCTCGCCCTCGTCCGCCACCGCGGCGGGTGGAACTCCCCGGTCGTCAGGCACAGCACCGCGCGCCCCGTGAGCGAAGCGATGCGCTTGGCCTGCTTGCGGTCGCTCTCGACGAACAGCCGAGCGCCGGATGCGGCCAGCGCCGCCGCCTTGTGCCGCTCGGCGACCCACGGTCGCGAGCGCTCGTCGTGCGAGGGCAGGTCGATCATCTCCAGCCTCCGGTAGCGCACGCCGTGCGCCGCGAGCCAGGCCTCGGTCACGCTCCGGTCGCGCTCGAGCCGGGAGGTGACGATGCGGTCGACGGGCAGCCCGGGGAGCAGCAGCGGTTCGGCCGTGCGGAGGAAGTCCGCGTAGCGCTCCGCGCCGTCGTCCTCGTCGGCGGACGGGTCACGGCACAGCACGCCGTCGATGTCGAAGGCGCTCCGCCCTGCCCCTCGACCGGCGAGGAACTCGCGCTCGCTCCAACGTCCGACGGCACCGTCCTCCCTCCGACCGGTCGCGCGGACCCGTCCGACGGTGTGCCGTTCAGCACCGACGAGGTCGGAGACGGTCACCGTCGCGCCGGCCCCCTCCGCTCGGACGAGGACGCGACGTGCGCGCTCGGGTGCGATGCCGAGGGCGGCGAGGCGCTCCACGAGGTCGTCGGCCGACCGGTCCCGCTCGCCGATGGTCCCGGTGCGGCCCGAGGACGTGGCGAGGAGCCGAGCACCGGTCCGCGCAGCGACCCCTGCCGCAGCGACGAGCCCCTCGCCGGGCGCGCAGAGCAGCGCCGCGACGTCCGTGCCGACCGCCGCGAGCAGCGGCGCGGTGGCGCGGGCGCTGGCGAGCAGGCCGAGGGGACGCTCGTGACGAGGCACGGCCTCGCGGGTCCCGCCCCTCACTCGACGAGGCCGCCGGACGAACGGTGCGTCCTGCACCCGAGCAGGGCCCGCAGGAGGGCGACGAGCCGACCGCGTCGGTGCAGCCGGGCACGAACGCGGGCACGTCGCCGCGCACCCCGGGGTCCGATCGGGACCGAGGTCCCCGCGCTCGGGCACCAGACGGCGCGGCCCGTGCGGCGAGCGAGCTCGGCCGCGACCTCCGGGTCGGGCTCGATGTAGAGCGCCTGCGGCGCGTCCCGCAGGGCGCGTGCCTTGAAGCCGACCACGTCCTCGACGTCGTCGGGACGCATCACGAGCCCGTCGTGCTGGATGCCGTGCCGCTCGAGCCACGCCTCGGTCGCCGGCCGGTGACGATCGGACCGAGCGGTGATGATGCGGCCGATCCGATGGCTCGGGACGATGCGCGGCCGGGTCCGATCGAGGGCGGCGCGCAGCGTCGTCGCGTCGAGGTGGTCGTCGGGACCGAGCGGCGCAGCGAGGACGCCCTCGAGCTCCACCGCGACGTGCTTCGCACCCCGAAGGTGCAGCACGTTCCACTCGAAGACCGTGTCCGGGGCGCTCCGGGCGAGGTGCAGGTCGACGGACCCGACCGCTGCCGGGTCGGCGTAGACCGCGAGGTAGGTGAGGCGACTCGTCCGCGCGACCTCGTCCAGGCGGTCGCGCCAGTCCCGCATCGTCCCACCGGAGCCGGCGAGGTCGTCGACCACCAGGACGTGCGCAGGGGTCCGGGCGGCCGGGGCGCTCCGCTCGGTCCGACGCGTCGTCCCGGTCTCGTGCACCCGACCCTCGAGCAGCGCACCGACGTCCGTCAACGGCACGTTGAGGTGCAGCGCGATCAGCGAGGCCGGCAGCATCCCGCTGCGCGGGATCCCGGCCACGAGGTCCACGTCCGGGGGCAGGCGGTCGAGTCCCTCGAGCACGGTGCGAGCGAGGTCGCCGACGGTCGTCACGTGCATGTCGCGCCTCGCAGCCCGCGGTGCGGTCCTCGGTGGTCCCCCGGGGAGCGGAGGACCGGGTCGGTCGTGCGCCCTCGGTCTCGCGCGGTCCACGAGGGGGACGCGGCCGGAGCGTCGAGCGCACGGCGGGAGGGCGAGGGTAGTGGCGGGGGCGCCGTGGGCATGGGCCGGGCGGTCCGGCCACGGCCGCGTTGGTAGGGTCCGGAGCGCGCCGGTCCTCCTGCCGACGCAGCGGGCCACGGTGGGCCGAGCGCGGGCGCCGTGCGCCGTGCGTGTGTCGGAGGAGCGTCGGGGCATGGATGGTGGCGGTTCCGCGGCCCTCGTGGCACGCGCACGCGAATGGATCGCGGGCGATCCCGATGCGGTGACCCGGGCGGAGCTCGCGGCGCTGCTCGAGTCGGGGGACGGGGCGGCGCTCGTCGACCATGTCGGCGCGGACCTCGCGTTCGGGACCGCGGGACTGCGTGGGCTCGTCGGGCCGGGCCCGAACCGGATGAACCGTGCCGTGGTCCTGCGCGCGACGGCCGGGCTCGCCGCGTACCTGACCGAAGCGGTCGCCGGGGCCGCGGCGAGCGGGGTCGTCGTCGGGTTCGACGGCCGACGCGACTCGGCCCGCTTCGCACGCGACGTCGCTGGGGTGCTCGCGGCCGCCGGTCTCCGCGTCCACCGTTTCACCGCGCCGGTGCCGACCCCGCTCGTCGCGTTCGCCCAGAAGGACCTCGGGGCCGCGGCCGCCGTCGTCGTCACCGCGAGCCACAACCCGCCCGCCTACAACGGCTACAAGGTCTACGTCGAGGGTGCCGCGCAGATCGTGCCGCCGACCGATGCGGCCATCGCGGCGGCGATCGCGAACGTCGGGCCGGCGAACGCCGTCCCGCTCGCCGACCCCGAGGGGCACCCGCTGGTCACGGTGGTCGACGACGCGCCGTCCCGTCACTACCGAGCGGCGCTGCCCGGTGCGCGTCCGCGGGTCGAGGGACCCGCGCGCCGCATCGCCTACACCCCGCTCCACGGCGTCGGGCGCGGACTCGCGCTCGCCGCGCTCGCCGATGCCGGGCACACCGACGTCCACGTCGTCGCGAGCCAGGCCGAGCCCGACCCGGACTTCCCCACCGTGCGCTTCCCCAACCCGGAGGAGCCGGGCGCCATGGATGCGGTGCTCCGGCTCGCCGGTGAGGTCGGCGCGGACCTCGTGCTCGCCAACGACCCCGACGCGGACCGCATCGCGATGGCCGTCCCGGACCGTTCGGGGGGCTTCGTGGCGCTGACCGGCAACCAGATCGGCGTGCTGCTCGCCGACTTCCTGCTCGCCGGGGCCGATGCCCGCGACCCGTTCATCGTCTCGACGATCGTGTCGACCCCGATGGTCCACGCCGTCGCCGCGGTCCGCGGCGCGCGCTCGATCACGACCCTCACCGGCTTCAAGTGGATCTGCCGAGCGATGCGCGAGCTCGAGGCCGAGGGCGGCACGTTCGTGTACGGCTTCGAGGAGGCGCTCGGCTCGATGGTCGGGACCGTCGTCTCCGACAAGGACGGCATCTCGGCGGCCGTCGCCCTCGCCGAGCTCGCCCGGGAGCTCGCCGGGCGGGGCGAGGACGTCCTCGACCGGCTCGCGGCGCTGGCGCGGACCCACGGGGTGTGGGTGAGCCGTCAGCGTGCCGTGACCCATGAGGGTCCCGAGGGGGCGGCTCGGATCGCCGCCGCGATGCGACGTGCGGGCGAGGACCCGCCGACGACGGTCGGTGGGCTCGCGGTCCTCGACGTCATCGACCACCGGCAGGATGCCGGGGGTCGTCCGGCCTGGCTCGGCACGGCCGAGCTCGTCGAGCTCCGCCTGGCTCGTGGGAGGGCGATGATCCGCCCGTCCGGCACCGAACCCAAGTGCAAGGTCTACGTCGACCTCTCCACCGAGCTCGGGCCGGACGAGGACCTGGTCGCGGCCGAGTCCGCGCTGTCGGCGACCGCGCTCGCGCTGGCCGACGACCTCGCCGCGCGCGTCGGCCTCGTCTGACCCGGCGGACCTCGGCGGACGCCGTCGGTCCCGCGGGCCGCCGGTCGGCGTCGGCCTCCGTGGCCGGGCCGGCGACGACTACCGTGGGCGGCGCAGGGGCGCCGACGCGCCCCGAGAGGAGCCGTGATGCCGATCGCCACCCCCGAGGAGTACACGGAGATGCTCGACCGGGCGAAGGCCGGTCGCTTCGCCTACCCAGCCATCAACGTGACCTCGTCGCAGACGCTGAACGCCGCGCTCGCGGGCTTCGCCGAGGCCGAGAGCGACGGCATCGTGCAGGTCTCGACCGGGGGCGCGGCCTACCTCTCGGGCCCGACGGTCAAGGACATGGTCGTCGGGTCCGTCGCCTTCGCCGAGTACGCCCGGGTCGTCGCCGAGCGCACCCCGGTGCGCATCGCGCTGCACACCGACCACTGTCCCGAGGACAAGCTCGACGGCTTCATGCGTCCCCTCGTCGCCATCTCCGCCCAGCGGGTGGCGCGCGGTGAGCCACCGCTGTTCAACTCGCACATGTGGGACGGCTCCGCGGTCGACCTCGCGACCAACCTCGCCATCGCCGAGGAGCTGCTCGAGGCCTGCACCGCCGCCCGCACCGTGATGGAGATGGAGATCGGGGTCGTCGGCGGCGAGGAGGACGGCATCGTCGGCGCCTTCGACGAGAAGCTCTACTCGACGCCCGAGGACGCGCTGGCGACCGCCCGCCGGCTCGGCACCGGGGAGCGCGGCCGCTACCTGCTCGCGGCGACGTTCGGCAACGTCCACGGCGTCTACAAGCCCGGGAAGGTCCAGCTGCGCCCGGCGATCCTCGGCGAGCTGCAGGCCGCGGTCGGCGCGGAGGTCGGGCGCGAGCGGCCCTTCGACCTCGT
>JBEAQO010000209.1:0-3482 GCA_041163825.1 Actinomycetota bacterium
TCCTCGCGGAGGCCTCGGTCCCCGGCGTCGTGGTCCGGGCGGCACAGGTCTCGGTCGTCGGGTTCACCGCCCTCTCGGTCGTGGCCATCCGGTCCTCGCGCGACTGGACCTTCCTCGGTGCGGCGCTGCGCTGGGCGGGCGTGCTGGCGCTCGTCGCCATCGTCGCAGCGGTGCTGCTCGGCACGGACCTCGGGACGTGGTTCTCCGTCGCCATGATCGGATTCGCCGGCGCGGCGATCCTCTACGACACCCAGGTCATCCTGCGCTCCTATCCGCCCGACCGGGAGGTCGCGGCGGCGATGAGCCTGTTCGCCTCGCTCGCGCTGCTGTTCTGGTACGTGATCCGGCTGTTCGCGCGACGCTGACCCGACGGGGTCGAGGTTCCGGCCCGCTCGGAGCGCATCGGCATCGCGGCGGCCGGGGTCCCGGTCAGCTCGGCGTCGTGGCCGGGCCGGTCTCGGCGGGGGCGGTGGGCTCCCCCTCGGCGATGCGGTAGCGGGTCGGGGGACGACCGCGCAGCGGGTTGCCGTCGGCATCGCGTCGGGGTTCACCGCGCGCCGCCTCGACGACGAGTCCGGCATCGATCAACGTCCGCAGGCGGTTGCGTGCGGTCCCGACGTCGATGCCGAGCGCGGCCGCGAGCTCGGCGGTGGTGAACGCGTCGTCCGCGAACGCGGGGCCGAGCGCGGCGATCGTCCGGAGCAGCGCGGTCGCGTCCCGTGCCTGCCGAGGCGTCCGGGGGGCGCGAGGCACGGAGGGCGGGGGATGCGCGGGTCCCGGGGTCCTCGCCGTGCCGCCGGGTCGTCCCGGCCCTCGGCGTGGCCCGCCGTCGAGCGCCTCGACGAGCTCCTCGACGAGGGGCAGGATGCGGCTCGGGATGCGGATCGTCGCCATCTCCTCGACGTCGGGTGCGTCGAGGACCTCCTCGGCGAGCACCTCGTCGAGCGCGCGGTCCTGCTCGGGCGTGAGGCGATGGTCGGCGACCCGCAGGAGGTCGAAGAAGGCGATCGGTCGAAGGACGTCGATGCGCGCGAGCCGCGTCGCCGGGACCGGCCGCGCCAGGGCCCGGTGGACCCGCAGCCGGACGGACGACATCCTTCGCCCGTCGGGCGTGACGACCGGAGGCTCCTCCTCGTCGACGACCTCGCAGATCGCGGCGATGCCGCCCTCGGCACCCGAGCGCCACAGCAGGACGCGATCGCCCGGTTCCGTGGACGGCCCGACCGCGGAGATCGGCCAGGGCACCGCGGCCGCCGGGTCGCGGACGATGGCAGCGGCCAGGGCGTCCCAAGCGTCCTCGTCGCCGCCGAAGACCCAACCGCGCCGCAGCGCCGTCGGAGCCGTCCCGACGTCGGGGGGCAGTGCAGCCACCTGGATGCCGATCGGGAAGGAGGGCACCGGAAGGTCCGTGACGACGCAGCGGTCGCGGACGCCGATGCAGCGTGAGCAGCGTAGCCTCACCCGCGCGATCGACGAGGAGCGGATGATGCCGCCGTGGCTGCGGACGGGCCTTCGGCTGGGGCTCGCGGCCTTCCTCACGGTCGCTGGTGCGGGGCACTTCGTGGCGACGAGCTCCTTCCTCGCCCAGGTCCCCCGGGGGCTGCCGTACCCGGAGGCCATCGTGCTCGTGAGCGGGGCGGTCGAGCTCGCGCTCGCCCTCGCGTTGGTCGCGCTGCCACGCTGGCGGGTCGAGGTCGGACGCGCGGTCGCGCTGCTGTTCGTGGTCGTCCTCCCGGGCAACGTCGCGCAGGCGGTCTCCGGCATCGATGCGTTCGGCCTCGACACCCCGACCGCGCGCTGGGTACGGGTCGCGCTCCACCCGCTCCTGCTCGCGTGGGCCTTCGCCGCGACCGACTCGTGGCCGGCGATGCTGCGACGGGCACGCCAGTGACGTCGAGCCCCGGACGGCGGCCACGCGCGGCCGGGCTCGCTCGCGAGACCGCGCTCGTCGACGCCGCGCTCGAGGAGATCGTCGCTGCGGGGATCGATCGGCTGACGATGGTCGGGGTCGCGCGCCGGGCCGGTGTCACGACCGGTGCGATCTACCCGCGCTTCGAGTCACCGACGGAGCTCGCGGTCCGCGTGTGGGAGGAGCGCGCCTGGCCCGCCCTCGAGCGGCACCTCGACGGGGCCCTGCTCGAGGTCGGGTCGCCGTCGATGGCCAGCACGGCCGAGCGCCTCGTCGACGCGCCGGCCGACCTCGTCGTCGCGGCCGAGTTCCTCGTGGTCGGCGCGAGGGACGCGGCGCTCCGGGAGGTCATCGTCCCGAGCGTGCACGAGTGGCTCACGCGCCACGGCGGCACGGTCGGCTTCTACGACTCGCCCTCGGTGGCGCTCGTGTCGCTCGCCGCGCTGGTGACGGGTCCGCTCGCCATCGCGCTCACCGGCGAGGTGCCGCGCAAGGACTGGGCGAGCGGGCTCGCGGGCTTCGGAGGGGCGCTGTTCACGGACCTGCTGCCGCGCGCTCGGGGTCGGGTGGAGGCCGCGCCGCTCCACTTCGCCGTGCCCTCGACGGGGGACGCCCTGCGCGATGCCCTGATCGCCGCCGCGATCGAGGTCGTCGTCGAGGTCGGGTTCGAGCGTGCGACGGTCGCTCGGCTCGCGCGCAGGTCCGCCTACTCGACCCAGGCGATCTACCTGCGCTACCCGACCAAGGCGGCGCTCCTGATCGACGTCGTCGAGACCGCGCTGTTCCCGCTGATGCGCCTCGTCGGGGAGGCGAACCTCGCAGCGTTCTCGAGCCCGTCGCCGGCAGCCGGGCTCGGTGCCGTGGCTGCGGGCTACCTGGCCCCGGACTGGGAGCGCTGGCGTCGGCTCCGCCTCGAGACCCAGCTCGCGGCACGCCACGAGTCGGACCTCGCGCGCGTGTTCGCCACCGAGCACGAACGCTCGGCGTCGGACTGGTCGAGCGAGGCCCGGTCGCGCTTCGTCGGCGCGCAGGGGATGCCGATGCTCGAGGTCCTGCCGTGGATCTCCCGAGCAGGTTCGCTCGGGACCTTCCTGCTCCAACCGTTCCTGCCGGGTCTCGACGAGCTCGACTGGGAGGCGGCGTTCAGTGCCGCCATCGCGGGCTTCATCGGTCTCGCGGCCGACGGCCGGTCCGGCGCGTAGGGCGACGGTCGAGCGATCGGTGCGATCGGGGCGCGCACCCGGTGCGACCGCGGCGTGCGCCCGCTCGACTCACTCCGTGGCGCCCTCGAGCAGCACGTTGACCACGTCGCGGACCGAGACGACGCCGTAGATGTCGCCCTGGCGGGTCACCCCGAGGTGGCGGATCTCGGCCGAGGCCATCGTCGCCGCAGCGTCGGAGATCGTCGCTCCCTCGTCGATGGTCACCACATCGTCGGCGAGGCGGGCTCGCACGCGCTCGTCGTCGAGGTCGGCGCCCTCCGCGACGGCGTTGACCACGTCGCGCTCCGAGAGCACACCGAGGACGCCGCGCGTGTCGACGACGACCAGCAGGCCGACGCCGTCGCTCGACA
>JBEAQO010000210.1:0-6680 GCA_041163825.1 Actinomycetota bacterium
GGCACGCGCGGCCCGTAGTGGTCGACGACGAGCTTCTTGCCCGACCGCCCGTCGTCGCCCGCGATCCCGCCGTGGACGAAGTCGCCGCGGCCGTTGATGCGCAGCCGGCCCGGTCCGAGCGCGTCGCCCGCATCGACGTGCGGCGCGAGCGCGTCGAGTCCCTCCTCGAGGTGGGGCAGGAGCCAGCGGTAGAGCTCCGGGTAGCCGACCTCCTCGGTGTGCAGGATGCTGATGCCCAGGCGCTCGACGCGCGGACGGCGGCGGCCGCTCGCGGCGGCGCCCGGCGGCACGGCGAGCTCGACCAGGACCTTGCCGTCGGGGCCGAGCGCGTCGGCGTGCGCCCGCTGGGCGGCCGCGAGCGCGTCCTTCAGCCGGCGCGCGGCCCAGACCTCGACCGGGAGGAGGTCGGGACCCTCCGGGTCCGCGTGCCCGACGCAGACCGTCTGGTCGGCGGAGAACGCGCGGGCGTCGTGGTCGTCCTGCTTCATCGACCCGGCCGAGAGGTCCATGCGGAACTCGACCTCGTGGGCCCAGCGCTCGACGAAGCCGGCCGCCGCGAGCTGCTCGTCGGCCAGCGGCGCGACCTCCTCCGCACGCCAGAACCCGTCGGGCGGGCGCATGCGGCCGACGGTCCCGCCGGGCGGGCCGAACTGCACGTGGCCGGTGAGCAGCACGGTCCGGCGGAAGCCGGTGACCCCGACGTTGACGAACGCGTCGGCGTCGCTGCGCACGGCACGGGTCACGACGGCCTCGGCGATGGCGTCGCAGACCCGGTCGGGGTGCCCGGCCAGGACGTCCTCGGCGCTCCTCGACTCGAACGGGAGGGCGGCGATCATGCGGCGCTCCCGTCCATGCGCACCGGGAGCTCGATGACCTCGCACCAGCCGGTCAGCCCGCCCGGCCAGCCGTCCTCGGGCACGACCGCGAGCACCCGCACCCGGCGCGCCGCGAGCGCCTCGAGCTGCTCGGGCCGCGGACGCCCGACCGCCCCGTCGGTGACGAGCAGCACGCGGCGCTCCGGACGCGCGAGCGCATCGTCGAGCACGCAGGCGATGTCGGTCCCCCCGGTCGTCTCGAGCCGGCCGGCCGCGAGGTCGGCCGGGGCGATCGGCGCCACCTCGGTCGAGAACTGCCGGACGGTGATGAGCCCGCGCCGCGCCGGCCCGGCGAGCAGGTCGATGAGCCCGGGCAGCACCGCGTCCATCGAGCCGGACACGTCGAGGTAGACGAGGGCGCGCTGGGGGACGTCGGGCCGCTGGAGCGGCAGCGTCACCTGCTGGTTCGGCAGCACCGCCGCGCCGACGAGCCGGCGGCGCGCGACGAGCGTGCGGTCGGCGGCGTTGGGCAGCGGACCCGGACCGACGGTGACGCGATCGAGGCGGCGCGAGCGCTCGGTCGCGCCCGAACGGTGCGGCTCGACCGCGCGACGCACCGCGTCCGCGAACACGGCCCGGGCGCTGCGCCCCACCGGACGCCGCGCGATCCACGCGGTGTCGAGCGGACCGCCGCCGCCGCGCTCGCGCGCGTCGGCGAGCCCCGCCGGCGGGTCCGGCCAGCGCTCCGTCACCCGACGCAGGACCTCGCCGAGGAGCGGGTCGGCCAGCGGGTCACGGCCGTGCCAGCCCGCTCCCCACCCGCCGGGGCTCCCGTGCCCACCGTGGCCGCCGTGGTCGCCGAGCAGCGTCACCCGGGCGAGCGCCTCCTCGGTCAGCCGGTCGAGGTGCTCCTCCAGGAGCCCGATGAGCTCGTCGTAGGTCGGCTCGACCGTCGGCCCGTTGCCCTTCGGGTAGAGGCGCTTCAGGATGCCCCGCACCCACGGCGGGCCGACGTCCGGGTAGGTGGGCCGGTCCGGCCAGCCGACCGGGGGACGCAACAGCAGCCCCGGGAACTCGTCGGCCGGGTTGGTCGACTCGAAGAAGCCGCGGTAGGCGGGCTCGGGGTGCTGGCGCGAGAGGCCGGCGTTGATGATCGCGTCGAAGGCGAGGTTGTGGACCATGCCGCCGTCGCGGTAGAGGGTCGTGTGCGCGAGCAGCACGTGCCAGAGCTCGTGCATCACGAGCAGGTAGAGGTGCTCGTCGCGCCGGCAGTGCTCGGCGACGAACCTCGGGTTCACGAGCAGCCGCGAGCGGCCGTGGTTCGTGACCGCGGCCGTCGGGACCGCGTCGGTCTCCTCGATGCCGACGAGGCGCACCAGGGTCTCGAGCTCGAAGCCGGCCCCGGGGATGCTGCGCGCGATGCGCTCCGCGAGCCCGCTCATCGCCGCACCCGCCGGGGGCCGGCCGGGAGCCGCTCGCCGATGGGGGCATGACCGGAGACGAATCCCCACGGCGAGGGCTCGCCACGTCCGTCGTCGGCCGGCAGGCGGCAGATGATCGTCGGCACCTCGTCGCGGTCCGCGCTCCGATCGGGTCCCCCCGGGCCCTGCTGCACCGGCGCACCGCGGCGCGGGAGCCGCGGCCGCTGCGTCTCCGGCGCGCCCAGGCGACGATGGCGCCCGGCGACCACCGCGGCGTGGAGCCGTTCGTCCCCGCAGAGCAGCCCCGCCGCCGCGATCCGCCGCTCCGCGCCCCGCACGCCGCGCGCCGCACCGACGAGCGGCTCGGGCTGCTCGATGAGCGGCATGTCCCCCAGCAGCAGCCGTCCCCGCAGCCGCAGCCGGACGTTCGCGTTGAGGTCCTCGTCCTCGCACACCACGACGTCGGGGTCCCGACCGAGGTCGAGGTCGAGGTCGTGCTCGGTGACCGGGACGACCGCGGTCGCACCGACGAACCCGAGGGCCGTCCAGCGCTCGTCGAGCCGCGCGAGGTCCGACGCCGAGAGCGTCCGCCCCTTGCGCAGCCACCGGTCCGACAGCGGCGGGAACAGCACCCAGCCGTCACCGAGCCGCGGCACGGACCGCTCCACCTTGGTGTGCGGGCGCCCGACCATCTGCATCCCCGGGTTCCCGCAGACCGGCGGCAGCGGCTGCGGCTGGCGCCGCGGTACCCGCCCTCCGGTCGCGGCGCGCCGCTGCGGCGCGGGCGCCGACCCCCAGGGGTCGTCCACGTCGTCGTACCTCGGGACGGGGCTCGTCATCGCGACACCCGCCTGGACAGCTCGAAGAGCGTCGTCCACGCGTGGAGCCGGTCGAGCAGCCGTGCGAGCCCGACGCCGCGCAACCCGTCCGGCCCGAGCCCATGGATGACCGCCTGCTCGAAGCGGGTGCGGGGCGCGCTCTCGAGCCAGGCGACGGCCTCGCGCCAGGCGTCGAGGGTCGGTCCGACCGGGACGTAGGAGGCGTGCGGGCCGGCCCCGAGGATCGGGGTCGCGCCCTCGTGGATGGCCGACCAGGCCGCCGGCGTCAGCGGACGCCGGGCGAGCGCGTGGAACAGCACCGCCGAGAGGACGCTGCGCTCCGCGTCGGTGTCGAGGCTCGCGAGCGCCGCGGTGACGGTCGTCGCGATGACCGGCTCGTCGAGCCCGAGGTCGAGCGCGAGGCGGATGCGGCGCACAGCATCCGGTTCGGCGAGGAGCCGGGCGCGGGAGCCGTCGTGGTCGCCGAAGGCCAGGTCGAACGCGTGCAGGTGCGCGCCGATGACCCGGGAGGCCTCGGGCGGCTCGACGTCGGCCCAGTGCGGCAGGCCGTTGAGCACCACGAGCTCGAACACGTCCCCGACCGGGAGGTCGCGGCCGAGCACCTGCTCGGCGGCGAGCGTCGCGAGCAGCGTCGAGCGCAGGATGCGCGCACGGCGCGGGCTCAGCGCGACGCCGCCGCTCGCGAGCGTGTCCACGAGCGAGACGACGTAGCGGGTGGTGTCGTGGCCGTGCACGGCCTCGACCCGCGCGAGCGTCTCCCGGGTCCGGGCGACGAGCGTCGCGAGGTCCGACGCGTCGGGTGCGACCGGCGCGACCGGCGCGGCGGCCTCGATCGCCGACGCGCCCGTCGCCGGTGCGCCGGTCGCCGCGGCCTCGGGGATCACCGTGGCGGTGCCGCCCTCGAGCAGGGCGAGGCGCTCCTCGAGGCCGAGGTCGCCCCAGGTGGGCGTGCGCACCACGAACCAGAAGCGGTCGGCGAGCGCCTCGTCGAGGGGTTCGGTGCCGACGTAGCCGCCGGCGTCCCCACCACCGACCTGCGGTGGGTTCATCGCCGCCCAGCGGTGCACGAGGTCGGAGAGCGCGATGCCCCCGATGCGGCGCTCGTGGACGATCGGGAACATCTTGTTCTGCAGGTCGGGACGGCAGCGGTTGATCTCGTCGAAGAACACGAAGCCCGCGCCCCACACGGCGCCCTCGGTGCCGACGAAGCGCAGGCCACCGGCCTCGTCGGGGATGGGGATGCCGACGAGGTCGTCGTAGTTCAGGAGCGACGCGTTGTAGTGGCGGAAGTCCGCCCCGAGCGCGCCGGCGATGCGCTCGACGAGCAGCGTCTTCGCGGTGCCGTGGGCGCCGACGAGGAGCAGCGGCCCCTCGAGCGCGAGCGCCGCGAGGAGCAGCGGATCGAGCCGCGTCCAGCCCGCGATGCCGAGGTCGCGCGTCGGCGAGGGCGCCGGGCCCGACGTCGGGGATGCGGGGTCGTCCGCGAGCCGGAGCTGCGCCGCCGGGTCCGCGGGCTCCGCGCCGAGGTCGGACGGGCGGTCCGCATCGCGATCCCGGCCCGTCGAGCGCCGCGCGGCCCGGTCGGTCGTACGGAGCGCGTCCCGGTCGGTCGTGCGCGATGCGCGTCGCCCGGACGTCGGTCCCGCCGTGCGACCCTTGGCGGTGCGCGTGGTGGTGGTCGTGGTGCTCATGTCCCGGTCCTCCTGCCGCGTCCCTGCGGCCCGCTCGATCGCCGGCCGGTGGTGGCCGGGCGATGCGCCGCCCCGGTGCCGTCCGGCGTCACGCCGGACGAACGACCTGGCGGCAGGGCCCCCGCAGTGGGACAGGGACCCGCGCTTGCCCACCGGGTGGTGGGCCCGCTCCTCCTCCGGGGGCACCGTGCGCGGGTGGCGCGGTTGCCGGTCGGCGAGCCGGAGGGCTCGGTGCCGACGCTCTTGAGCTGGTGGTCACGCTACGTCGTGGGTGCGACACCTCCCTCGCCGAGGGCCTCGTCGCGATCCGCGGCGCGCAGGCGCTCGCTGACCTCGTCGTCGAAGGAGCGGTCGCGCGGACGGTCCGCGCCGGGTCCGATGACGGGATCCGTGACCGCGGCCTCCGGGTGGAGCTGCTTCGCGAGCAGCGCGAACGCCTCCGTGTCGGCCGCGTCGGCGAGCACGCAGCGCACCGGCGCGTCGCTGACCCCGATGAGCAGGGTCGAGCCGATCCATGGCTGCGGGAAGCGCAGGTGCGACGAGCGCAGGTTGTGGGTCGCGACGAGCCCGTCGCGCTGGCAGCGCTCCCACTCCTCGACGACCCGCTCGGGGTCGTGGCAGAAGACCACCCGGGGCAGACCGTCGGCGACGACGACGAGCCGGGTGCCGATCTCCCGGTGGAGCTCCTCGATGGGCAGGGCCGAGGCGCTGGTCGGCACGTCGACCCCGAGGGCGAGGCGGACGTCGCCGTCGTGACCGAGCGCGACGATGCCGCACTGCGGGCCGACGCGCGGGGCGTGCGTGGGCATGACGGACCCTTCTCGGGTCCACGAGGACCCGCTCCTGCCCACCGGGCGGTGGGCCCGCTCTTCCTCCGGGGGCACCGTGCGCGGGTGGCGCGGTTGCCGGTCGGCGAGCCGGAGGGCTTGATGCCGACGCTCTTGAGCTGACGGCAAGGATAGCGCGTCGTCCGACATCCCGCAAGGAATTCCTGGGATGCGCTCGAGCAACACCGAGGTGCCGGTCGTGCTGCCACCGTCGCGGTGGGACCGCATCCGTCACTGAGGTCGTCGCGCCCGTCGCTCGGGTCGTCGCCGGCGTCGCGCCACCGATCGGCATCGGTCCACAGGGTCCACGCGTCCGCGGTCGCCTCGCCGCTCGGTCGACCTACGGTGACGCTCGGTGGCGAGGTTCGGAGCGCGAGACGGGAGGAGGTGGCACCATCGCCGTGACGGAGGGACGCCGGCGTCGGCTGTTCGAGGCCGCCGCACGGACCCTGGGGACCGAGGAGGCCGAGACGCTCATGGAGCTCGTCCCCGCCGGCCTCGAGCCCGCCACCCGAACCGACCTCCTCGAGCTTCGGACCGACCTCAAGGGCGACATCGCGGCCGTCCGGACGGAGATGGCGGAGCTGCGCACCGAGCTCAAGGGCGACATCGCGGCCGGTCAACGGCAGATGCTCGCGACCCTGCTCGTGGTCACGCTCACCCACATCGGGGTCACCGCGGCCCTGCTGTCGGTCCTGCGCTGACCGTCCTGCGCTGACGGGAGCGCCCGGCGCGGCGACGGACGTCGGCCGGCCGGGCGCCTCGCCGCTCGGGCCAGGCCGGCCCACGGCGTTCGCCAGAACGTCGGGCTCGCGGCGGCGGACTGCCCTACCGCCACGAAACCGTCCCCGATCGGCGCGAGCGCGAAGAGGAACGACACCTCGGTGTCGCAGGACGGCCGTAGCGTCCGGAGCCCGGACGCCGCCGCAGCGGACGGCCGTGGACGAATCCCGGGGGGGGAGCGAGCCCGGGGCGGACGGATCCCGGGGCGGACCCGGGGAGGGAGGGGCGATGCTCGCGTCGCTGCTGCGTGCCGTGTTCTGGCTGACGGCGGTCATCCTGGTGGTCGACACCGCGGGGCTCGCGT
>JBEAQO010000211.1:0-2772 GCA_041163825.1 Actinomycetota bacterium
GCGATCGGCACGTCGACGGAGCTCGGGCGCATCGCCGAGCGCATCCGGTCCACGGAACGGCCGGTGACCCCGCTCCAGGCCCGCATGGCGCGCTTCGCGAACGTCGTGACGATGGCGGTCCTCGCCACCGTCGTGGTCTCGTTCGCGCTCGGCCTCTGGCGCGGCGCCGACCCCGCGGACATGTTCCTCGTCGCGGTCGCGCTGGCCGTCGCGGTCATCCCCGAGGGACTGCCCATCGCCTTCACCGTCGCGCTTGCGCTCGGGGTGCGCCGCATGGCGGACCGCAACGCGCTCGTGCGCTCGCTCCCGGCCGTCGAGACCCTCGGCTCGACCGACGTGATCGGTTCCGACAAGACCGGCACGCTGACCGCGAACCGGATGACCGTCGTGGAGGCGTGGACCTCGGACGGCAGCATCGGGCTCGCCCCGGGCGGGGAGGCACGACCGGGGACCAGCGGGACCCTCTACGACCCATCGAACGCGCTCGCGGCGAGCCTGCGCAGTGCCGTGCTCGCCAACGAGGCGGACCTCGTCCACGTCGATGGCCGGGTCGAGCACCGCGGCGACCCGACGGAGACGGCACTGCTCGAGGTCGCTGAGCGGGTCGGGCTCAGGGTCGAGGCGCTGCGCTCCGCCGCCCGCATCGTCGCGGTCCTTCCCTTCGAGCCGGCCCTGCAGTACGCCGCGGTCGTGGTCGACGAGGAGGGCCCCGTGCTGCGGGTCAAGGGCGCACCCGAACGCATCGTCGCCGGCTGCACCACCATCGCGACGGTCAGCGGCCAGGCTGCGATCGACCGCGAGGCGGTCCTGGCCGCCGCGGCGAGGATGGCCGAGCGGGGGTTGCGGGTCCTCGCGGCCGCAGAGCGACGCTTGCCTGCCGCGCTCGCCGGGGAGAGCATGCCCGAGCCGGAGGGGCTCCTGTTCACCGGCCTGATCGGGATGCAGGACCCGCCCCGGGCCGGCGTCGAGGAGGCCATCGCCGCCTGCCAGCGGGCCGGCGTGCGGGTGCTGATGATCACCGGGGACCACGTGGCGACGGCGCGCGCGATCGCGCAGGACCTCGGCATCGATGGTGCCGGCGATGGCGGCGCGATGACGGGTGCCGACCTCGAGGCGCTCGATGCGGACGGGCTCGGGCGGGCCGTGCGCGAGGTCAGCGTCTTCGCGCGTGTGGCCCCGGACCAGAAGCTCGCCATCGTGCGGTCGCTGCAGGCACAGGGGGCGGTCGTCGCGGTCACCGGGGACGGGATCAACGACGCTCCTGCGCTCAAGGCCGCCGACATCGGCATCGCGATGGGTGCGAGCGGAACCGACGTCGCCCGCGAGGCGAGCGACATGGTGCTCACCGACGATGCGTTCGTCTCGATCGCCGCCGCCGTCGAGGAGGGGCGGGTCGTGTTCGAGAACGTGCGCAAGGTCGTCTCCTTCCTGCTCGCCACCGGGGTCGCGACCATCCTCTCGATCCTCGGCTCGCTGCTCGCGGGTTGGCCGCTGCCCTACGCACCGGCCGCGCTGCTGTGGCTCAACGTCGTGACCAACGGACTCGACGATGTGGCCCTGGCCTTCGACCCGGGCGAACCCGACATCCTCGACCGACCTCCGCGCCGACGCAGCGAAGGCATCGTGAGCGCGATGCTGTGGCGTCGCGCGATCGTCATCGGGCTCGCGATGGGGAGCGGATCGCTGTGGCTGTTCCGTTGGGCCCACGGGGTGGGGCTCACCCTCGAGCAGCAACGTGGCGCCGCCCTGACGACGCTCGTGATGGCGATGAGCATCCACACCTTCAACGCTCGCTCGGAGCGGCGGCTGCTGTTCACCATCGACCCCCGCACCAACCCGCTCCTGCTGGGAGCGGTCGTGCTGCCGACGCTCGGCCACGTGTTCGCGCTCGGCTGGGCACCGACCCAGTCCCTGCTCCGGATCGATGCGTTCCCCGCGGCCGGCTGGGGGCGCATCGCCCTGGTCTGTGCGGCCGTGGTGATCATCAGCGACGCCCACAAGCTCTGGCGGCGACGCCTCGAACGTGCACGGCCCGTCGGAGCGGACGTGCCGGGATGAGGGTGCGCCGTGCCGTCCGACCCGGCCCGTCGCGCGGCGGACCCACGCGGCTGGTGGACGGCGGAGCGGCACCCCCGGGAGCGGTCGCGGCGGTATCCTCCGGCGCGCGCGCGGTCCCCGCGCGCTCCCGGTGGGTGTAGCTCAGCCTGGTTAGAGCGCCTGGTTGTGGTCCAGGAGGCCGGGGGTTCAAGTCCCCTCATCCACCCTCGTCCCGCTCGCCGAACGACTAGCGTTCGGGGCACGCGCCGCTAGCTCAACTGGCAGAGCATCCGGCTCTTAACCGGCAGGTTCGGGGTTCGAGTCCCTGGCGGCGCACCCAGCAGCACCGGCACCACCGAGGGCGAGGCCGTCGCGAGCGGCTCCGACGTCGTCGCTGCGGCGTCGAGCGGCCGGAGGTCCGGCCGCACGAGCAGGAGGAGGCGGGATGGCCACGCAGCCCAAGCCGAAGGCCGGGCCCAAGGGGAGCGCCGCCAGGACGACACCCGCCAGGACGACCGCCGGCAAGGCGACCACGGGGGGTCGGAGCGCCTCGCGCGCCAAGGCCTCCGCGCCGGCCGATGCGGGCGCCTCCGACGAGCGGGTCGATGCCACCGAGCCGCCCCCACCGCCTCCCCCGGCCGTCAGCCGCACGGCGACGAGCGGCACGGGTCGCCTGATGCGCTCGCGCACCGACCGCGTCCTGGGCGGTGTCGCGGGTGGCATCGGGCAGCACCT
>JBEAQO010000212.1:0-17152 GCA_041163825.1 Actinomycetota bacterium
GGCCTCGTCCCCGCGCTCGACGACGCTGCGGTAGCCGGGCAGGTCCGAGGCGACCAGCGGACGTCCGGCGGCCATCGCCTCGAGCAGGACGATGCCGAACGACTCCCCGCCGAGCGAGGGCGCGACGACGACATCGGCCGAGGCCATCGCTGCCGGCAGGTCCTCCTGGGACAGGCTGCCCGTCGCGTGGATGCGAAGGCCCCGCGCCCCGAGCTCGGCGACCCTCCGAGCCTCCGGTCCGGACCCGACGACCAGCAGCTCGAGGTCCTGCCGCCGCTCCGAGAGCAGGGCGAACGCCTCGAGCAGGGTCGCGACCCCCTTGCGCGGCTCGAGGCGACCGACGAGGACGATCCGACGGATGCCCGGCTCCGCCGGGGGCACGACGTGGCCACGGGGACCCACCGCCGCGAAGCGCGCGACGTCGACGCCGTTGGGGACGACCTCGAAGTGCTCGGGTCGCACGCCGAGCGCGCCCGCGTGGTAGTCGCGAGCGGCGGCGCTCACCACGAGCGCCACGCGTGCCCGTGCGAGCACGCGCCGCGCCAGGGGGCGGACCGTCCGGTAGAGGCGGTCACGGTCGGACCAGACGTGGTTCGTGGTGACGAGGGGAGCCTCCACACCGAGGGCGAGCGCCGGCCCGAGCAGCGGGACCATGGGCTCGTGGACGTGCACGACCTCCGGTCGCGCGGCCCGCACGGCGGCGAGCGCACGCCCGATCCCGAGGGGATCGACCAGCACGGGAGCGCGCGCTCCGTTGAACGCGACGCCCACGGACCGTCCGACGCCGACCTCCCCGTCGGGTCCTCCCCCCGGGGAACGACCCGGCCCGATGACCGTGACCTCGTCCCCGGCACGACGGAGCTCGGACGCGAGCGCGCGTACGTGCGCCTGCACGCCTCCGGGAACCCCGAGGTCGTAGGTCGAGACCAGCACCACTCTCACGGCGCCGCCCCCCCTGCGTCGGTCCCTGCACGGGCGAGCGAGCGCCAATCCTCCCCCGCACGCCAGGCCGCGACCACCGGGTGGTCCGGTTCGCGGTCGGCGAGCCAGTGCGGCACGAACACGTGCCACTGCTCGGGCACCTCGCGGATCAGGCGCCCGAGCGAATCCGCCACGACCTGGGTCCCGTCGTGGACGTCGAGGCCGGCGATGTCCACGACCTCGCTGATCCGTCCGAGGTAGCCGTCCCCCTCGGTCAGGAACGCCCCGACGTGCACCAGCGCACCCGTGCGGCGCGCGAGCGCCGCTGTCCCCGGCGGCAGCCGGCACGGCTCGCCGAGGAAGTCGACGATCGGACCCTTGCGCGTCAGGTCGCGGTCGGCGAGCAGCGTCGCGATGGAGCCGTCGCGGACGCGTTCCTCCAGGCGGACGAGCATGTCGCCACCGCGCACCAGTGGGATGACCTCGATCCCGATGCCCTCGCGCAGTCGCACGAAGCGCTCGAAGAGCCGGCGCGGTTCGACGACCTCCGCCACGACGACGAGCCGCCAGTGGCGCTGCCCGGTCCAGAACGCCCCGACGTCCCACGACCCGAGGTGCGCGGTCGCCAGGATGCCGCCGCTGCCCGCGTCGCGGACGGCGTCGAGGGACTCGAGGCCCTCACCGCGCGAGGCAGCGACGACGGCCGCGCCATCCATCCGGTGCAGCCGGAAGCTGTCGAGCCAGTAGCGCGCGTACGAGGCGTAGGACGCCTCGACGAGCGCATCGAGCCGGTCGTCCCGGATGCCGGGCCCGACGACGCGCGCGAGGTTGCGTCGGACCTGGTCGCGCTGTCGGGCGGATGCGCGCGCGTGCCAGGCGCGACCGAGGACGGACGGGGTGCGCCGAGCGATGCGCTCGGGCAGCGCCGCGGCGAGGGCCCACGCCGTCCGGTACTGCAGGTGGACGGCGCGCTCGCGCAACGACTCCCGCGACGGGGGCGGCAGCGTCGCCGGCGGCACGCTCACCCGAGCGGCCCCCCGGGCACGGTCGGACGCACGTCGAGCTCGACGGCACCGTCGAAGTTGCGTTCGCCGTAGAACTTCCGCGCGGCGATCAGGAACGGCCGGCTCCAGGCCGGGTCACGCCGCGCGAGCTCGAGCAGCTCCTCGGGCAGATCGCGGTCGATCTGGCACCAGACGTGGTGCACGCGCTGGATGACGGTGACGACCCCACCGATGACGAGCACCCAGAGCACCGGCTCGAGGAGCGTCCGCCACCACAGCAGGCCGACGATGAGCAGCAGCGCCCGCTCGGCGCGCTCGAGGATGCCGACGGAGCACTCGAGGTCGATGGCCTCGGCGCGGGCGCGGACGTACGAGGTGACCTCGGCCGCGACGAGCGCGACGACCGCGAGCAGGAGCAGGCGGGGCTGTCCCCGCAGGGCCCAGGCGAGCCCCCCGAGGAGCAGCCCGTCCGAGATGCGGTCGGCGACCGAGTCGTAGAAGCTGCCGAAGGGCGTCGAGCGCCGCGTGGCCCTCGCGACGGCCCCATCGAGGGCGTCCATGGCCCCGCCCACGAACAGGACCGCGCCCGCCGGGAAGTAGCGACCGAGCGCGAGCAGCCACGCGGCGACCGCGGTGAGCAGCAGCCCGAGCGTCGTCAGCTGGTTCGGGCTGATGCCGCTGCGCGCCACCGCACGCCCGGCCGGGGCCGTCACGGCGACGACCGCGCGGGGGAACTTCGAGCGGATGGCCACGCGCGACCTCGAGGACGCTGCCGGACCGAACGACGGCCCGGACGGGGCGGCTCACGCTCGCGCGCGTGCCGCGCGGACGCTCCGCGTCGTCAGGACGGTACCGAGCGTGCGCCGCCCCGATCACCATCGGACCCCGTCCGGGACCGCTCGACCGCGTCCAGCGCCTCGGCGACGAACTCGTCGACCGACACACCGCGTCGCTGCTCCCCTCGGAAGGGTCTGACGGCGACCGTCCTCGAAGCGACCTCGTCGGCACCGATGACCAGGGTGTAGGCGACACGACGGGTCTGCGCGGCGCGGATCCGTGCCCCGAGCGTGTCGTCGGAGGCGTCGAGTGTCACGCGCAGCCCGGCAGCCGACAGGCGCTCGGCGAGCGCCCCCGCCGCCCCGGCGAAATCGCCGGCGACCGGGACGACCCGGACCTGCTCGGGCGCCAGCCAGAGCGGGAAGGCCCCACCCGTCGACTCGAGCATGACCGCGAAGAAGCGCTCGATGGAGCCGAAGAGCGCGCGGTGGACCATGAAGGGCCGGTGCTTGACGCCGTCCTCACCGACGTAGGTGACGTCGAAGCGTTCGGGCAGGTTGAAGTCGACCTGGATCGTCGTGAGCTGCCACTCCCGACCGAGAGCGTCGCGCGCGTGCACGTCGATCTTCGGACCGTAGAACGCACCCGCGCCCTCGTCGACCTCGTAGTCGTACCCGGCGGCGACGACCGCCTCGCGCAGCGCCGTCTCCGCCCGCTCCCACTGGGCGTCGGAGCCGATGGACTTGTCGCTCGGCCGGGTCGACACGGCGACGCGCGAGGGTTCGCCGAGGCCGAAGGCCGCGTAGAGGTCGCGGGCGAAGCCGATGCAGGCCACGACCTCGTCGACGACCTGGTCGTCGCGGCAGAAGATGTGCGAGTCGTCCTGCGTGAAGCCCCGCGCGCGCAGCATGCCGTTGACGACCCCGGAGCGCTCGTAGCGGTAGACCGTCCCGAGCTCGGCGATGCGGATCGGGAGCTCCCGGTAGGAGCGGATGCGCGCCGAGTAGGCGAGGATGTGGAACGGGCAGTTCATCGGCTTCAAGCGGTAGCTCGCGCTCTCGACCTCCATCGCGGGGTACATCAGGTCGGCGTAGTTCTCGAGGTGCCCGGAGATCCGCCAGAGGTCCTCCTTGGCGATGTGGGGCGTGTAGACCGGCTGGTAGCCGCGTGCGAGCGTCTCCTCCCGGATCCAGTCCTCCATCCGCTTGCGCACGAGCGCGCCCTGCGGCAGGAAGATCGCGAGCCCGGGCCCGAGCTCCTCGGGGAAGTGGACGAGCTCGAGCTCGCGGCCGAGACGACGGTGGTCGCGCCGGCGCGCCTCCTCGACCAGCTCGAGGTGGCGCTCGAGCGCAGCCTCGGACTCCCAGGCGGTGCCGTAGATGCGCTGGAGCATCGGACGGGTCTCGTCGCCCCGCCAGTAGGCGCCCGCGATGCGTAGGAGCTTGAACGCGGGGATGCCATCGGTCGAGGGCACGTGCGGCCCGCGGCAGAGGTCGACCCACGCCTCGTCCCCGTCGTGCTCGACGTTGCGGTAGACCGTGAAGGTCGGCTCGGCACGCCCGTCGGCCAGATCGACCTCGCTCGGTTCGACCCGTTCGATGACCTCGAGCTTGTAGGGCTGGTCCGCGAAGAGCTCGAGCGCGGCCTCGCGCGTGAGCTCGGCACGGACGAAGCGCTGCCGTGCGCGCATGAGCTCGCGCATGCGCGCCTCGATGGCCTCGAGGTCCTCGGGAGTGAAGGGGCGCTCGACGTCGAAGTCGTAGTAGAAGCCGTCCTCGATCGGCGGGCCGATCGCCCAGCGCGCGCCCGGGAACAGGTCGGTGACGGCCTGGGCCATGACGTGCGCCGTCGAGTGACGCAGGATGTCACGGCCCTCGGGCGTGTCGGAGGCGATCGGGGAGATCTCGATGGTCGCGCCCGCCGGGAGCTCCCGCTCGAGGTCCCACGACTCCGTCGGGCGATCGATCCCCTCGACGCGGGCGGCGATGACCCCGCCGCGCATCGCACCGATGCGGCCGAGCGCAGCACGCAGCGGGGTCCCCGCGGGCAGCACGACCTCCGTGCCGTCATGGCGGACGCGGCACTCGTCGGACACGGCGACCTCACCGGGCGGGGCGGGGGGTGGGACGAGGGCGAGGGTAGTGCTCGGGTGGCATCGACCGGGGCCGGGCGCCCCGGTCGGAGCGCCCGGACCGACCCCGTCCTCAGCCCAGCGCGTAGAGGAAGCCGTCGCGCGAGCCGACGTAGATGCGGCCCTTCCACACGATCGGGGTCGACTCGATGCAGCCCGGCAGCGGGACACGACCGAGCATCCTCGGGCTCGTCGGGTCGGCGAGGCCATGGACGCTGATGCCCGGATCGGCACAGGTCCCGACCACGAGACGCAAGGCTCCGTCGGGGTCGGCCACGACCGCGGGCGACGACCATTCGTGGTGACCGATGCGCTCCCGATGGACGATGCGCCCGTCACGACGGTCGACGACGAGGAGGTCGCCCGGGTGGGTGGTGACGTAGAGGTGGTCGCCGTGGATCGCCGGGGTGGCCCAGATCCCGCCGGCATCGCCGGGGAGGTCGTCCCGCGGCGGCACGGCGACACCCCACACGATGGGGTCATCGGGACGCTCGGGGTCGAGCTTGACGAGCTGGCCGACCTCGCGTGCGCGGTCGAGGCCGCGCTCGTCCTCGAGTGCGACGTAGAGCGCCCCGTCGCGGTCGACGACGATCGAGGCATCGGCGTCGTCACCCAGCCACACGTCGAGCACGATGCGGACCTCGCCCGACAGTGCGGCCAGGCGATCGATGCCCATGACCCGCCCCCCCGAGTTGACCCAGTACACCCGGTCCTCGGTCACCGCCGGACTCGACTCGATCGAGACGTTCCGGTCACCGGTGGCCGCCATGAGCGCGTCATCGAACGCCGGCACCTCGACCAGCACCCGCGGATCGACGGTGACGAGCCCATCGGGGCCGTAGGCCCGACCCAGGCGGACCATCCGGAACCACGAGTCCTCGCCGGCCGCATGGAGCACGTCGTCGAGGACGATCGGGTTCGCGTCCCAGTCGTCGTTCCACACGCCCTGGGGGTGGCGTCCGAGGCGCCAGAGCTCCGTGGGTACCTCCCGGTCGAGCGCGACGACGCGGAGGAAGCCGTCGCGCGAACCGACGTAGAGCAGCGGGAAGCCGTCGGGATCGAGCGCCTCGGTCCCCTTGACCATCTGGCCGGTCCGGAACGGCTCCCGAGTGGCGAGGCCCGTGGCCGCGTCGACGAAGTGCACCGCACCGTCGTAGGCCCCGACGATCACCTCGGTGCGCCCGTCGGGCAGTTCCCGCAGCAGTGGTTGTCCCGTCCAACCGATCCCGCACCAGCGCTTGCCCTCCGCAACGCCCCCGTCGAGCGAGGGCGTGACCGCCTCCCCCGTCGCGGCATCGGCTGCTGCCGCTCCACCCGATGCCGCGGGCTCGGTCGAGCACATCGGTCGCTCCGGGTAGCGCCAGAGGACCGCCGGCGTGGTCGGGACCGGCCCGACGCCGTAGGCGGTCCGGGTCGCGTTCCCTCGGAAGGCGAGCACCCCCTCGACGACACCCGCCCCGAGGAGGATGCCGTGGGCGCCGTCCCAGATGACCTCCGGCCCACTCTCCGGGACGCCGTCCGGGACGCGGTCGGGCTCCGACGGCAGCGTCCCGGGCTCCTCGGCCACCGTGGTGTCGGGCCTCGTGCTCGTCGGACCGCCCGCGCGGGCGATGACCCCGAGTCCGAGCACGAGCAGGGCCCCCAGCGCGACGAGGGTCGCGAACCCACCGGGTCGCGACCACGAGCCGCGCAGGACGGACGAGGACGCTCGGGCCACCCGTGGCCTCCCGCGTCGGGCCCCGGCCCGACCGCGATCGGCCGGGCCGAGGGACCGAGGGTGGGCGCGAGAGGTATCGAACCTCTGACCTCTGCCGTGTGAAGGCAGCGCTCTCCCACTGAGCTACGCGCCCGGGAGGGCCGGACCGTACCGGCGTCCGCACCCGACGAGCAACCGCCGTGCCACGGACGGCCGCACGAGCCCGCGAGCGTCGACCTCGGCGACCTGCTTGCTCCATCGGGTCGGAGGTGCGACGCTGCCGCTCCAGCGGAGGCTCGGAGCGGACGGCGCGATGGTCAGGAGCCGGACCGACCCGCGCGCGCGTCCCTCGGACGGGTTCCCGGATCTCGCACGCGTCGCCGGCGTCGTCGTCCTGCTCTACGCCTTCCTGGTCGGGGTCGCCCTGCTCGAGACGGGCATCGCGGGCCTCGGCAGCGGGTTCCGCGACGGCCTGCTGCGGGAGATCCGCAACCCCATCGCCGGACTGCTCACCGGTCTGGTGCTCACGGTCGTGGTGCAGTCCTCCTCGGTCTCCACCGCGACGATCGTCGGCCTCGTCGGCGCGGGGACGCTCGACGTCGGGCTCGCCGTCCCGATGATCATGGGCGCGAACATCGGGACGACGATCACCAACACGCTCGTCTCGCTCGGCAACGTCCGCCGGCCCGACGAGTTCCAGCGCGGCTTCACGGCCGCCACCATGCACGACTTCTTCAACCTCATCGCCGTCGCGGCGCTGCTCCCCCTCGAGATCGCGACAGGGCTGCTCTCGCGACTGGCGACGACGGCGACGACCGCGCTGTTCGGACGCGTCGGAGGCTTCGAGCCCGGCACGAGTCCCATCCGACGCGCGGTCAAGGCACCCGTTGCTGCCCTGACCGAACTCCTCGAGGCCGCGTCGATCGGTGGGGTCGGCCTCGCCGTCCTGCTCATCCTCGCCGCGCTCGTGACGATCCTCGTGACCCTGACGTCGATCACCCGGATCATGCGCCTGATCGTCGCCGGCTCCGTCGAGCGGGCCATGAACCGGGTCATCGGTCGCGGCGGGGGCGCGGTCGGCATCCTGCTGGGCATCGTCGTCACCGTCGCGGTGCAGTCCTCGAGCATCACGACCTCCATCCTCGTGCCCCTGGCCGCCGGCGGCATCCTCAGCGTGCGCAACGCCTTCCCGATCACCCTCGGCGCCAACGTCGGGACCACCATCACGGCACTCATCGCGTCGCTCGCGGTCGCACGTCCCGAGGGGCTGACGATCGCGATCGTGCACACCCTGTTCAACGTGATCGGGATCGCCATCATCTATCCCATCCCCGCCGTCCGGGACGTGCCGATCCGGCTGGCGGAGCGGCTCGCCGCGCTCGCGGTCCGAAGGCGCAGCGTCCTCATCGTCTACATCATCGGGACATTCGTCGTGATGCCGATCATCGGCATCCTCGTGTTCGACTAATCGGCGCAGGAGGGACCAGCATGGTCTTCGGGTTCAAGCGTGACGATGACACCGATCGGATCGACCGCATCGAGGGGCTCGTCCAGCGCATGCTGACCGACGATGCCCACGCCTTCGCGCTCGCGATGGACGCGCTCCTCGGACGACGCTCACCGCTCGAGGTCGGCGCCGAACTGCGGTCGACCGACCACCGCGTCAACGAGGCCGAGCGCGAGATCCGCCGCGAGCTGATCGTGCACGCCAGCGTTCAGGGCGCCATCGACACGCTCGCGATCCTCGTCTACATGTCCATCGTCAAGGACCTCGAACGCATCGGCGACTACGCGAAGAACCTCTTCGACCTCGCCGACGACGGCGCTCGGCTGACCGACGGTGTGCTCGCCGAGGAGCTCGCCGAACACGCGGAGACCGTGCCACGCTTCATGGCCGCCTCCGCGACGTGCTTCCGCGACCGTGACCTCGAACTCGCGCGCGAGCTCCTCCCGCAGGGGGATGCCCTGCTCGATCGCTTCGACGGAAGGGTCTCGGGCCTCGTGCGTGGCGAGGGGCTGGGCCCCGATGCCGTCGCGACCGCGCTCGCGAACCGCTACCTCAAGCGCATCGTCGCGCACCTCATGAACCTGCTCTCCGCGGTGGTGATGCCCATCGACCGGCTCGACTACTTCGACGAGGACCCCGAGGACCGCGGCTGAGCGCGCCGGGGCGCGGCCGTTCAGGAGCCGACGAGCGCCCCGCCGTCGAGCGGCTCGTCCACGATCGCCGCCCCCACGGGAGCGTCGCCGAGGAGCCCTCGCTCGCGGCTGAGCACGAGCCGCTCGGCACTCCCGCGCGCGAGGAGCGTCGACACCCCGACCTCGGGCACCGGGCCGATGGCGAGCACGTGCCGTTCGAAGGCGGGCATCCCATCCCCGCCCGGGCCCTCGAGCCAGGCCACCAGCCGCTCGTCGGACCCGAGCGGTCCGACCCCGACGAGCACGATCGCGACCCGCGCCGCATCGATCGCGATGCGGCCGCGCTCCCCCGCGGGGCCCGCGACCTCGACGGTGCGGCCGGTCGCGAACGCCTCGAGGGTCGCCGCGCGCTCCTCGGCCGTGGCGAAGTACGCATCCGCCGCGGACCGGAGGTGGAGGTTCCAGAAGGCCAGCGGCAGGGTCGCGAGCGCGAGGACCACCAGCACGGCGCGGCGGAGACGGCTCGGGCGGCCGACCCCCCCGTCGCCGGCCCCGAGCGGTCCGCCGTCCGGGGCGGTGCCCGTCGCGTCCTCCCGCCGGCGTCGCGCCGCCGCCCGTCGCCGCCGTTCGTCCCGCTCCGCAGCATCGAGGTCGCTCGAGAGCTCGCGGAGCTCGGCGACGCGCGCTCTGCAGGCGGGACAGGCACGCAGATGGTCACGGAGGTCGGAGGCATCCCCGTCCGGCAGCCCGCCGAGCACGTGCGAGAGCGCCAGCGCCTCGAACCGCTCGTGGTCCTCACCCATGACGGCGAGCCTAACGCCCGTCCCGGCACCGCGGCCGGGGGGGAGCATCCGACCCGTCGGTAGGCTGCCGGCTCCGCGACGGCATCGGCCCGTCCGCCGGCACCCTCGACACCGACCGGGGACCCGAGCACCGTGTCGCTCTCGCGCGCCGTCCGTACCGGCCTGCTGGCGCTCGCCGGCCTCGTCGTCATGGCGTCGACCTTCGTGGTCGTCCTGATCGCTGCCCAGACCGGCGAGACGATGCCCAACACGCGCGTGGCCGGGGTCGACGTGAGCAGGATGTCGCCCGAGGAGGTCCGAGCGACCATCGCGCCCGTCGCGGTGGAGCGCAGCGCCCTCCCGGTCACCCTCACCATCGGCGGGACCGAGCACGTGCTCGTTCCGAGCAGCATCGCGCAGGCCATCGATGTCGACGCGTCCGTGCGGGTCGCCCTCGACCGGGGACGTCGCGGCTCCCCCCTCGCGTTCATCGAGCGCCTGACCAGCCTGTGGGTCACGGTCGACCTCCCGCTCGTCGTGGCGTGGGACGAGCGCGCGCTCGGACGTTGGGTCGATGGCGTCATCGCCGACACGGAGCGGCGCGAGGACGCGGGCGGCTTCACGATCGATCCGGCGAGCGGCACGGTGACGGCGATCGAGCCTCAGGGGGCCCTGCGTCTGGATCGCGAGCGCGTCATGCGCACGATCGCACGCGAGCTCGTCGAGCGCGCCGGCTCCGCGACGGTCGAGGCCGAGGTGGGACCCGCCCCGGTCGGGATGGCCGAGGTCGAGGCGCTGGCGGCACGGCTCGAGGACGCGCTCGCGGAACGGACCGGCCACGTCCTCATCGGCGAGGCCGGTCGGCTCGAGGTCCCCGACGAGCTCCTCGCATCGGCGGCCGGCGTCGGGATCGTCGACGATGCCGCAGGCCGTCGCGCGGTCCTCGTCCTCGATCCGGCGGTGCTCGAGCGCGGCATCGGCGCCACGGCGCGGCGGACCTTCGACCGAGAACCGGTCGCCGCGCGCTTCGCGCTCGAGCGCCGACCTCCGATCGACTTCGACGAACCCGGGACGACGAGCTTCGAGCCGGTCCCCATCCCGAGCGCCTTCATCGAGGGACGCGACGGAGCTCGGTTCGATCCCGAGCGCCTCGCTGCCCAGCTCGCCCGGATGGTGGTCGAGGGGGTGCGCGAAGCGCCGATCGACCTCGAGGTCGTCGAACCGGAGCTGCCCAACGACGAGGCGCGTCGTGGCGCACCGACGCACCTGCTCGGGACGTTCACGACCTACTTCACGCCCGGGCAGCAGCGCAACACGAACATCCGCCTGCTCGCCGACATCATCGACGGTGCGGTCGTCGCCCCCGGCGAGCAGTTCTCCATCAACGAGCTCTCGGGACCTCGGACCTGCGACGTCGGCTACGTGCCGGCCGGCACGATCGTGGCGGGTGAGCTCATCGACACCTGCGGTGGTGGCGTCTCGCAGTTCGGGACGACCACCTTCAATGCCGCGTTCTTCGCCGGCGTGCGGCTCGACCAGTGGAAGGCGCACTCCTGGTACATCTCGCGCTACCCGATGGGCCGCGAGGCGACGCTGACCTACCCGAGCCTCGACGTCCTGTTCACCAACACGACCGAAGGGTGGCTCGTGGTCCGGACGGCGCACACGGACCGCTCCGTGACCGTGTCGATCTACGGGCGGCCGAGGTACGCGCGCGTCACGGCCACCCTCGGCACACCCAGCGACGTCCGCGCCGCCCCCGTTCGGCGGCAGCCGGACCCGGCGCTGCCCGAGGGCGTGGAGCGGGTGCTGCAGGCCGGCGGCGGGGGCTTCGCGATCGAGGTCGTGCGCGGACTGGAACCGGTCGACGGTCCGATCGTCCAGGAGCGCCTGAGGACCGTCTACCTCGGCCAGCCACGCATCGTCGCGGTCGGGACGGGCATCGGCTAGCCCGCGACCTCGTCGCGCGTCGCGCGAACCGTGCCGAGGATGCGGCGGCGGACGCCCGGCGGGCGCTGCGCGAGGCCCGTCCGAGCATCCCCCTCGGTCGTGCCGCGGCTCGCTCCCTCGGACGGCGCCGGCTGCGCCGGCTCGACTCGGAGCAGGGGCCGGGTCCACCGTCCCCGCGGCTCGCTCACCCAACCCTCGAGCCGACCGTGGAGCTCGAGCCCGTCGTCGAGACGCGGCGCGATCCGAGCCGCGACCCCGCGATCGAGGTAGCCGAGCCGCCAGGGCCCACCCTCGCCGGCCACCGTCCAGACCGCCACCGCGAGGGGGTCCGCGGGGTTGCCGGGCTCACGACGCAGCCGCACCGGGGCGTCCGCCGCCAGTTCCATGCCGTCGGCCGGCGGCGCAGCGAAGACGTGCCCGCGCAGGGGCGTGCGGAAGGCCCGCAGCGGAGTCCAGCGTGTCCGTTCACGATCCGTCATCGATCGGCCCTCCTCTCCGCTCGTCGGCTGCGCTCGTCGGCTGCGCTCGCCGGGTCCGCTCGCCGGCCCGGTGCCGGAGCTCGGCACCAGGATGGTCCGCGGGGCACGGCTCCCGGTCACGGCACGGTCACGGCACCGGCTCGGCCCGGTCACGCCTCCGTCCGCCCCAGCATGCCATCCGGGTCCGACACCGTGAGGGAACGCACGGCGCACGTCGCGGCACGACGGCAGTCCCGGCACCACCCGCCAGCCACGATCGCGAGCCCCTCGTCCGGCCCGGGCTCGGGGACCGCGGCGTCCGCGCGGCGCCCCCGTTCGAACGGCAGGAGCCGCATCGCCTGGACGATGGCGTCGACCACCCGTCTGACCGTCGCGTCGAGCAGCCCGGCATCGAGGTCCTCGGCCTCGTGGCGCCCCTCCGTCACGTAGAGCGTCGCCCAGCGGAACGGCGGACGACCGGTCGCGAGCGTGTGGAGCAGCGCGTAGAAGCGCAGCTCGTCGCGATCCTGCTGCGGTCGTGGCATCCCGGTCTTGAGGTCGACGACGAGCGTGCGAGCACGATCGTCCTGGCGCGGGCTCGACACGACGAGGTCCGGGACCCCCC
The DNA here is from genome assembly GCA_041163825.1 of Actinomycetota bacterium. Taxonomy (GTDB): domain Bacteria; phylum Actinomycetota; class Nitriliruptoria; order Nitriliruptorales; family Nitriliruptoraceae; genus JBEAQO01. The sequence goes on from JBEAQO010000212.1 coordinate 12,484, forward strand.
AGAGCCGGACCGTGCCGCCGGCGAGCCCGACGTCGTGCCGACGCTCGACCTCGAGCCGCACGGCGCCGCCGAGGTCCGGCCAGACCTCACGGAAGCCCTCGACGAGGGTCACGACCTCGTCGACGAGGTCGGCACGCTCGCCCTCGTCCCGCCGGTTGAGCCAGGCGGACAACGAGGCGGGATCACCCGGGCGATCGCTGGCGAGCCGCTGCCAGGTCCCGTCCACGACCGTCGGGACATCGCGCCCACGGCCCGCAGCGAGGTCGTCCTCGATGGCGGCGTGGGCGAGCGTCCCCCTCGCGTTCGCCATGGTGTGCGCGTAGGGCGTCGGCGCGAGCTGGAGCCCATCGCAGACCATGCGCGCGAGCCGCGTCTTGGTGACGGTCATCGGTCGAGGGTCGCGCGGCCCGAGCGCTGCGCACGCCGACGCATGCTCGAGGGCCGCCGAATCGAGCCGCTCTCGCCACGCGGCCACCGCCGCCACATCGACGCGGGGACGCGGCGCTCCCCAGCCGACGAGGTCCCTGAGCAGTCGCCGCTGAGCCTCGGTGGTGACGGTGGGGCCGTCGCTCACCGCCCCGCTCAGTCGGTGACGTCCCAGACGTTGCCCGAGGCGAGCAGCGCCCCGAGGTCCGCCGGGGTGCGCGCACGGGCGGTCTCGACCTGCTCGCGCAGCAGGTCGTCGTACACGGGCGCTGCCACCGACCGGAACACCCCGATCGGGGTCGGTCCGGTCGGGCTCGGCGCCAGGCGGGAGAGCGCGAAGGCGGTCGTCGGCTCGGGCAGGTGCGCGTCGTGGACGATGACCCGATCGCCGGCCTCGCCCGTCGGGACGATCGCGAGCGACCCGTCACCCTGCGCGACCACCGCCCGCTCGCCCCCCGGACCGAACACGATCGGTTCGCCGTGACGGAGCCGGATCTGGTTCACGACCCGCTCCTCCTTGCCGGTCACCGCGATGAACGCGTCGTCGTTGAAGACCACGCAGTTCTGGTAGATCTCGACGAAGGCCGCTCCGCGATGCGCGTAGGCCGCCGTGAGGACCTCCGAGAGGTGCGCGCGGTCGGCGTCGATGCTCCGCGCGACGAAGGTGGCCTCGGCACCCAGCGCCAGGCTCACCGGGTTGAGCGGTCGGTCGATCGAGCCCATCGGGGTCGACTTGTGGACCGACCCGATCGGCGAGGTCGGCGAGTACTGCCCCTTGGTCAGCCCGTAGATCTCGTTGTTGAACAGCAGGACCTTGAGGTTGACGTTGCGCCGGAGGGCGTGGACGAGGTGGTTGCCGCCGATCGACAGCCCGTCCCCGTCCCCGGTGATGACCCAGACGTCCAGGTCTGGCCGCGCGATGGCGAGCCCCGTCGCGACCGCCGGTGCACGCCCATGGATCGAGTGGAACCCGTAGGTGTCCATGTAGTACGGGAAGCGCGACGAACAGCCGATCCCCGAGACGAAGACCGTCGTCTCCGGACGCGCCCCGACCTCGGCCAGGAGCGACTGCACGGTCGAGAGGATCGCGTAGTCGCCGCAACCCGGACACCAGCGGACCTCGCGATCGGAGGTGAAGTCCTTCTTCGTCAGACCCGACGTGGCCTCGGTCATGCGGTGCTCCCGGCGAAGGACTCGATGGCCGCGACGAGTTCGGCCGACGAGAAGGGCTGGCCCGAGACGCGGTTGTAGGGCTGGACATCGACGAGCGTTCGGGCCCGCAGCAGCATCGAGAGCTGCCCCATGTTGTTCTCCGGACAGACGACCACTCGGTACCTGCGCACGAGGTCGTCGAGATCCGGGTGGAGCGGCGCGAGGTGACGGAGGTGGACGCGAGCGACGGCTCGGCCTCGCTCGCGGAGCTCCGTGCACGCGGCACGCAGCGGCCCCTCGGTCGACCCCCAGCCGACGACCAGAACGTCGGCCGATCCCGACGGATCGTCCACCTCGAGCGGCGGCAGGGCGCGGCCGATCCGCGCGAGTCGCTCGTGACGGAGCACCGTCATCGCGTGATGGTTGTCGCCGTCGTAGCTGATGCTGCCGGTGTCGGGCTCCTTCTCGAGCCCACCGATGCGGTGCTGGAGACCGGGTGTGCCGGGGAGCGCCCACGGTCGCGCCAGCGTCTCGGGGTCGCGGAGGTAGGGCAGGAACGTGCCGTCCGGACCGTTGGGCTCCGTCGCGAACGTGAACGCGTCCGCCAGGTCCGGGAGGTCGTCGACATCCGGCAACCGCCACGGCTCGGCCGAGTTCGCGAGGTAGCCGTCGGAGAGCAGGACCACCGGTGTCCGGTAGGTGAGCGCGATGCGAGCCGCCTCGAGCGCCGCATCGAAGGCGTCCCCGGGGGAGCTGGCCGCGATGACGGGGATCGGAGCCTCGCCGTTGCGACCCAGCACGGCCTGGAAGAGGTCGGACTGCTCGGTCTTGGTCGGCAGTCCGGTCGAGGGACCACCACGCTGCACGTCGATGATCACGACCGGCAGCTCGGTCATCATCGCGAGGCCCATCGCCTCGGTCTTGAGCGCGATGCCGGGCCCGGAGGACGCGGTGACCGCGAGCGCACCACCGAAGGCCGCGCCGATCGTCGAGCCGATGGCCGCGATCTCGTCCTCGGCCTGGAACGTCGCGACCCCGAAGTGCTTGAGCTTCGCCAGTTCGTGGAGGATGTCGGAGGCCGGCGTGATGGGATACGAGCCGTAGAAGAGCGGCAGTCCCGCGCGCACGCTCGCCGCCACGAGTCCATAGGCAATGGCCTGGTTGCCCGTGATGTTGCGGTAGCGGCCGGGCGCGAGCCGGGCGGCCGGGACCTCGTAGGTGAAGACGAAGGCCTCGGTCGTCTCGCCGTAGTACCAGCCGGCCTTGAGCGCGGCGACGTTCGCGTCCGCGAGCGCCTGCCGAGCGCCGAACTTCGCCCGCAGCCATGCCTCGGTCGCATCGATGGACCGGGAGAACATCCACGACACCAGACCGAGCGCGAACATGTTCTTCGAGCGCTCGGCGTCCTTCTTGCCGATCCCACCCGACGCGATCGGCTCCTCCAGCGCGCGCAGGGTGAGGCTCGTGAGCGGGACCTCGTGGACCTGCAGGTCGGTCAGGACGTCGCCCTCGAGCGGGTTGCCCTCGTAGCCGGCCTTCTGCAGGTTGCGATCGGTGAACGCGTCGGAGTTGACGATCAGCGTCCCGCCGGGCTTGAGGTCCTTGAGATGCTTCTTCAGCGCAGCGGGGTTCATCGCGACGAGCACGTCGGGCTGGTCGCCCGGCGTGTGGACGTCCTGATCGGAGAAGTGGAGCTGGAAGGACGAGACACCGGCGAGCGTCCCTGCCGGGGCGCGGATCTCGGCCGGGTAGTCCGGAAGGGTGGCGAGGTCGTTGCCGGCGAGCGCCGACTCCGCTGTGAACCGGTCCCCCGTGAGCTGCATGCCATCGCCGGAATCGCCGGCGAACCGCACGACCGCGTTGTGGAGCGTGACCCGGGTCCGTTCGACCGTCGTGCCGCTCATGGACGAGGTGTCCTCTCGGGAGCGTGGTCACCGAACATAGCGTGACCGTCGCTCGCGGCGGCGCACCGAGGGTCCCGGGGCGCGGGGCCATCCGGCCCGCGACCGACCGTCCCCGATCGATGCCCGATGTGGAGGCCCTCAGTCGGCCGCGGCCCCCACGCGCTCGCGACCGGCCCCGCGGTCGGCCGCGCCACGCGGGGCGAGGCGCCAGAAGCGACCCGACGCGCGGTCCCAGTCGGCGAGCAGCTCGGCGGCGTGCCGCGAGCCGGTCACCTCGGCATGCTCCCGGACCAGCTCGGCGAGGCGAGCGAGCTGTGCGCCGTCGGGCCGTCGGGCCTCGACCAGCTGGTCGTTCACGCGCGCGAGGACGTCGGCATCGGTCTCGAGGAGGAAGCACTCCCCACCGCTCATGCCGGCCCCGACGTTGGCGCCGACGGGCCCGAGCACGACCACCGTGCCCCCGGTCATGTACTCGCAGGCGTGGTCACCCACCCCCTCGACCACCGCGCGCGCCCCGGAGTTGCGCACGGCGAACCGCTCGCCGGCACGACCCGCGACGAAGAGGTCGCCGCCGGTCGCGCCGTAGAGGACGGTGTTGCCCACCAGGACCGGATCACCGGCATCGTCGGTGGGCGGACGCACGACGATGCGACCACCGCCCAGACCCTTGCCGACGTAGTCGTTGGCCTCGCCCTCGAGGACCAGCTCGACCCCGCGGGTCACGAAGGCACCGAAGGACTGCCCCGCCGAGCCCGTGAAGCGCAACCGCGCGAGCCCCGGCGGGTCGCCCTCGCCGTGCTCGAGCCCGATCGCCCCACCGAGCCGCGCACCGACCGACCGGTCCGCGTTCGTGATGTCGTAGCGGAACTCGACGATGCCTCCGAGCAGGACGGTCTCGAGGACATCGTCGAGGATGCGGTCACCGAGCGCGCTGCGCGGGTCCTGGATGGCCTCGCGGGCGACGAAGTGGCGCTCCCCTACCCCGGGATCGTCCAGCAGCGCGGCGAGGTCGAGCGTCGCCGCTCGCTCGGGCAGGCCCGGGCGTCGACGTAGGAGGTCCACTCGCCCGATGGCCTCGTCCAGCGAGGCGAGCCCGAGCCCGGCGAGGAGCTCGCGGACCTCCTCCGCCACGAGGGTCAGGTACGCGGCGACCATCTCCGGTGTCCCAGCGAAGCGCTCGCGCAGCT